>NZ_JBEXQJ010000008.1:0-254421 GCF_040612515.1 Streptomyces sp. NPDC006372
GGCCCCGCCGGTGCGCCGGCGGGGCCCGCTCACGTCATGCCGAGGCCGGTGACGCCTCGATCCCGGCGATCTCCAGTTCCCGGCCGCTGCGCAGGTCACTGGAGGGCTGGTCACAGCGGGGACACCAGAAGAAGGGGGGTGTGCCCACCGCGAACTCCTCGGCGCACGGGGTGCACCAGGCCCGCGCCGGGATCTGCTCGACCACGAGCCGGGCCCCGGCGAGGGCGGTGCCGTCACGGGCCACCTCGAAGGCGAAGTCCAGGGCGTCGGGGACGACGCCCGCCAGCTCGCCGACCCGGACGGTCACGGCCGAGACCGCCTCGGCCCCGTCCGCCCGGGCCAGCTCGTCGGCCCGCTCGATGATCGCGGTCGCGATCGACAGTTCGTGCACGGGCTGCTCACGGATAGCGGTGGCCGGCGCGGAAACCGCCGGCCATCCGCCAGATCCGCACCTCGCGCCGCAGGCTGGGCAGCTCCCAGGCCAGCAGCGCCAAGGCCACGCCGCCCATCAGGGCGGCCTCGGCCATCAGCACCCGCTGTCCGCTCCTGCCGCGCCTGCGGGTGACGCGTCTGCGTACTCGTTGGACCTTCATGTGCGGGGACTCCCTGCTCTTCGTCATCCTGGCGAGATGTTCGGCATGGTCTCCACGAGGGCGTCATGCCGCTTCCAGTGGATCCCGGTGGAGCGGCGCGCGTCTGCGGTGCCGTCCTCGTGGTGGCCCTTCTGCTCCTCGTACCGGCCCCTGTTGCCCTGGTGCATGCCGGTGACGTGCACGGGGGTGTCGGGTTTCGCCTGGGGCCGGCCCACTCTGATGTTGCCCATGGGGTGCTCTCCTTCCTCGCCTCCGACCTGCGGAGTGCGTGCTCATGACCGCTCGGTGAGGTCCTCGAAGAACTGCTCGACGGCCGGCCAGATCCGGCCGCCGCCGGACAGGCCGCGCCACTCCCGGCGGACGACGGCGATCATCCGGTAGCAGTCGTCGATCGGCGCGATCCAGTGGTGGTCGAGGCCGTGGACGGTGTTCACCAGCAGTGCCTCCACCTCGGGTTCCACGCCGGCGAGCTGCGGACACGTCCCGGCCAGCTGCTTCCAGGCGGCCGCGTCCACCTCCCACCGCATGGCCCCGGCGGGGCTCGGGCCCTGGGCGGTGACGGTGCCGTCCGCCCGGGGCACGAAGAAGACCAGGCCCACCGGTACGCCCAGCACCGCCGTGTCGACGGCGGGCAGCCGGACCCGGCGCCGGGGCACGAGACGGTACTGGCCGGCACCCGCCCCGGCCCCCGCGAACAGCACCGAGCAGGGGCCGCACACACAGCGGACCTCGTCCTGCCCGGTGTCGTAGAGGTGGGCGTGTTCGTCGGCGACGGGCGCGGCGCACAGGTCGCACACCTCCGTCCGGGCCGCCGCGGTGCGGTCGGCCGACGAGCGGATGAGGCGGGCCAGGGCGCCTTCGGTGGTCACCCTGCGCCCCGGTGCGTCAGCGTGGTCAGCGGTACGAACGCGGGGGCCGGCGTCGTCGGCAGCGGTTCCACCGCCGTCAGCTCCGGCGCCACGGCGAGGACGGCCTCCCGGACCGCGTCGGTGACCTGGGCACCTCCGTCACCGCAGCCGGATCCGCACCCGCCGCCCGTCTTCAGGCGCACCCGGCCGACCTCCCCTTCCACTCCGGCCCACTCCACGTCGCCGCCGCGCTCCTGCACGGCGGGCCGCAGCCGTTCGACCGCGCGGGCCGCCCGGCGCTCGGCGGGCTCGGGGTGGATGTCGTGCAGAACCAGCAGGTGCCCCAGCAGCTCGTCCTCGGCGAGGCTCCCGGCCAGACGCTCGTCGGCGTGGTCCAGGACGCGCGCCAGGGCCTCACCGTAGACCTCGGTGAGCAGCCGCACCGCCTCCGTGGCGGGCCCGGGGACGGGCTCGAGCCCGTCCAGCACCTCGTCGAGCCGGGCGAGCCGGGCCTCGACGTCCGGGTCCGCCAGCCGTTCCGGGGCGGCGGCCTCAGCCATGGTTCGCCCCGTACGTCGGCGAGTGCAGGGTGGTCAGCGTCTTGCCCTTGCCGACGTACATGTGCACACCGCACGGCAGACAGGGGTCGAAGCTGCGGACGGTGCGCATGATGTCGACGCCCTTGAAGTCGTCCGGCCCGTTCTCCTCGAAGATGGGCTGGCCCTGGACGGCGTCCTCGTACGGGCCGGGGGTGCCGTACATGTCGCGGGGGCTGGCGTTCCAGGGGGTGGGCGGGTACGGGTGGTAGTTGGCGATCTTCTTGTCCTTGATCACCAGGTGGTGGGAGAGGACACCGCGCACCGCCTCGTGGAAGCCGCAGCCGATCGCCTCGTCGGGTACCTCGTAGTTCTCGAACACCTTGGTCTCGCCCGCCCGCACGAAGCCCATGGCCTCCTCGAGGAACTGGAGGGCCATCGCGGCCGCGTAGGCGACGAAGTACGGCCGGGCGCGGTCGCGTTCGATGGTGTTGCTCCACTTCGGGATGCGCCACTCCAGGGTCGTCTCCGGGAGCGACTCGCCCTTGGGCAGGGAGATGCGCACGCTGTGGCCGGTGGACTTGACGTACGGGGTGTCCACCAGGCCGCTCAGCGCGGTCGACCACAGGCGGGCGAGCGGGCCGCCGCCGGTGTCGAGGGCGAGGTGGTCCCCCGTCCGAGGGTCGAGCCAGCGGGGGCTCATGACCCAGCTGTACTTGCCGTCGAAGTCGCGCTTCTGCGGCACCGGGACGGTGGTCTGGTTCCACGGGTGGCGCATGTCGACGGGGTTGCCGAGCGGGTCGTGGGTGACGAACGGCTGCTCGTTGACCCAGTCCTCGTAGTAGGAGCTGCCCAGCAGGATGCGCAGGCCGAGGTTGATGTCGACGAGGTTGTTGGTGACGAGTTCGCCGTCGACGATGACGCCCGGGGTGACGTACATCTGTTTGCCCCAGGTGTTCATCGTCTCGTAGCGGTAGTCGACGGTCCTGGGGTCCTGGAAGGCGCCCCAGCAGCCCAGCAGGATGCGGCGGCGGCCGACCTCCTCGTAGCCGGGCAGCGCCTCGTAGAAGAAGTCGAAGACGTCGTCGTTCATGGCGACGGCCTTCTTCACGAAGTCGATGACCCGCATGAGCCGGCTGAGGTAGTCCGTGAAGGCGGTCGGCTGCGGCATCGTGCCGACGCCGCCCGGGTACAGCGTGGACGGGTGGACGTGCCGCCCTTCCATCAGGCAGAACATCTCGCGAGTGATGCGGCTGACCTTCAGGGCCTCTTTGTAGACCTCGCCCTCGAAGGGGTTGAAGGCCCGCATGATCTCGGCGATGGTGCGGTAGCCGTGGATCTCGCCGCGGGGCGCGTCGGTGCGCTCGGCGCGGGCCAGGAGACTGGGGTTGGTGGACTTGACCATCGCCTCGCAGAAGTCCACGAAGACCAGGTTGTCCTGGAAGATCGTGTGGTCGAAGATGTACTCCGCCGCTTCGCCGAGGTTGACGATGTAGTCGGCCAGCGGGGGCGGCTTGACGCCGTAGGCCATCTGCTGCGCGTAGTCGGAGCAGGTGGTGTGGTTGTCGCCGCAGATGCCGCAGATCCGGGACGTGATGAACCCGGCGTCGCGCGGGTCCTTGCCCTTCATGAACACCGAGTAGCCGCGGAACAGCGACGAGGTGCTGTGGCATTCCACGACTTCCCGGTTGGCGAAGTCGATCTTCGTGTAGATGCCCAGGTTCCCGATGATCCGGGTGATCGGGTCCCAGGACATGTCCACGAGCTGTGGAGTCTTGCGCTCCGTGGGCCGGGCCTCGGTTGTGGTCATCTGCGGTACTGTCCCTCGCTGTCGGTGTTCGGACGGTGGGTCGGGCGGTGCCGGCGGGACGTCATCAGGACCGCCAGTGCGGGTCGTAGCCGCTGGTCAGCTTGCGCTTGTTGTGACGCCACCTGGGCTCGTGGTTCACCAGTTCGTTGGTCATGCCGCGCAGGCGGCGGATGACCGCGCCGTACGGCTTGATGGCCAGGGACGACAGGGTGCCGCCGGGGGGCTCGTCCATGAACGGCATGAACGCGTCGGGGAAGCCGGGCATCGTGCAGCCGATGCAGATACCGCCGACGTTCGGGCAGCCGCCGATACCGGCCATCCAGCCGCGCTTGGGCACGTTGCAGTTGACGACCGGCCCCCAGCAGCCCGTCTTGACCAGGCACTTGGGCGAGTTGTAGTCCTTCGCGAAGCTGGCCTGCTCGTAGTAGGAGCCGCGGTCGCAGCCCTCGTGGACGGTCTTCCCGAACAGCCACTGCGGGCGCAGCATGTGGTCCAGCGGCGGCGGGGGCGCGGAACCGGCCGCGTGGTAGAGGACCCAGACCAGGGTCTCCATGAAGTTCTCGGGCTGGATCGGGCAGCCGGGCACGTTGACGACGGGCAGGCCGCCCTGGGAGGTGTAGTCCCAGCCCAGGTAGTCGGCGAGGCCCATGCAGCCGGTCGGGTTGCCGGACATGGCGTGGATGCCGCCGAAGGTGGCGCAGGTGCCCGCGGCCACCACCGCCCAGGCCTTGGGGGCCAGTTGGTCGATCCACCAGTTCAGGGTCTGCGGCTCGCCGGTCTCCGGGTCGTTGCCGAACGACGTCCAGTAGCCGTCGCCCTCGATGATGTTCTGGTTGGGGATCGAGCCCTCGATGACGAGGATGAACGGCTCCAGATCGCCGCGTGCGGCCGCCCGGTAGGGGGCGAGGAAGTCCTCACCGCCCAGGCTCGGGGAGAGCACCTTGTTGACCAGGTTCACCTTCGGCAGGCCCGGGATCAGGCCGAGGACCAGGTCCTCGATGGAGGGCTGGCCGGCGGCGGTCAGGGAGACCGTGTCGCCGTCGCAGCTCATGCCCTCGGAGATCCACAGGATGGTGATCTCGTCGAAGCCCTGACGGTCCTCGGCGCGGCTGGGTTCTTTGCTTACCTCGGCAGTACTGCTGTTTGTTGTCATGTCACTCGGCCTCCGCTGCGGGGGTATCGGAGTCGTTCGTGTGCCGCGCCTCCTCGGCTGCGGCGGGAGCCGGTGCCGACGGCTCGTCCGGGTCTCCGGCGGGCTCGAGCGGTTCGAGCTCGTCGGGCCGGAAGTAGTGGAAGCGCCCGTACCAGGTGTGCAGTTCGGCCGCGGGGTCGTCGTCGAGGGTGACGGCGAGGTGCACGCTGCCGTCCACGTCGTGGAAGACGGCGGCGACCCGGGCGGTGCGGCCGGCCAGGAACATGTCCTGGGCGTCGGCGCCCCGTCCTCGGGGCCGGAGCCGGACCCGGCTGCCGCCGCCGAGGCGCACGCCGTCGACGAGCACGGTGTCGGTGGACGGCGACAAACCGTCGTCGGCGCCCTCCTGCCACCACGCGGGGCGCTCGGGGGAGGCCGGGCTCGCCGGGATGACCGGTGCCAGCGACCGGACGGCGCCGTGCAGCCGTTCGAAGACCTCCTGCGGCATGGTGTCGACCCGGTCGAGGATCGCGGCCGCCCTCGGGTCGGTGGCCCGCGCCTCGCGTTTCTCCTCGTCGGTCAGCAGCATCGTGCGCAGGGTGAGGATCTCGTCGATCTCGGCGGCGTCGTGGAGGTCGCCCGGGCTCTCGGGGGCCACCTGGGGGTGGTCGGGCAGGATGATCGGCGCGGACAGGATGATGTCCGCGTCGTCCTCGGCCTGCCCGCCGAGGACGGGGAAGGTGAACTCGTTCCGGCACGAGCGGGCGAGCGCCACGAGGTCGGCCGGCGGGTCGATCAGCGAGACGAACTCCACGCCGTCTCCGCCGACGAGGGTGTGGGTGGCGATGAGCGCCCGGCGCAGTGCCTCGTCGCGGGTGGTCGTCGACCGCGGTGCGGGCCCGCTGTTGGCGGTGCGCACGCGCAGCCGGAAGAGGTCGTCGCGGAGTCGCTCGGCGGTGACGGTGGTGTCGGCCCGCACCTCGTCGCGGCGTCGCACGATCCGTCCCGCGTCCGCGGGCAGGGGTTCGACGTCCACACCGGCCGCGGCGCCCACGGCAACGGTGCGTCCGTGCCGAAGGAGCTCGTCGAGCGGGACGTCGACCTCGCATGCGCGCGGCACGGCCTCGTCGAAGGTCAGATGCGTCGTGCCGTCGCCGGTGCGCAGCGACGGCACGGCATGGTGCCGGCCGTCCGGGCCCGCCTCCTCCACCTGCTTGTGCTGCATCTGGAGGTAGCGGATCCGCACCCGTACGGACGCGTCGCCGGGCTGTCCGGACCGCAGCAGGCACTCGGTCCGCTGGTACCAGGAGTCGGCGGAGCCGGACACACCGGGGACGACGGGGCCGTCGGCCTCCACCCAGTCCCGCGGGAACAGCACCCCGAACTGCCATCGGACACGGTTCTTGGCGGAGGACCGGCGGTAGGGGTAGAGGAGGTAGCCCTCGTAGAGGACGGCGTCGGCGACGGCACTCACCTGTTCGAAGGCGTCCGGGGAACGGTCCTGCGGCAGACTCGTGCCACCGTCCGTGGCAACGCGCTCCGCGCCGCTCCTCGTGGCGGCGCACGTCGTGCCGCCCTCGGCCAGTCCCTCCGCCATCGCGCCTCCTCGTCCGGGTGTGCACGCGCATCCCTTCCACCACGGTCACACCGCTCATCCCCCCTCGCCTCCTCCGGCGCAGTGTCATTGGGCCGTTCGGGTCCGACGCGGGTGGAAGGGTGGTGGCACGAACCGGCCGGTCGAGGGAAGACGTCACACCATGGACCACTCGATGACCCACCGCCCCCGCAGCACCGACAGCCCCGCCGTGACGACCCTGGCCGACCCGCTGGTCAACAAGGGCACCGCCTTCACCCGGAAGGAGCGCGCGGAGCTCGGGCTCGACGGGCTGCTGCCGCCCGCCGTGGAGACCCTGGACGAGCAGGTCGCCCGCGCCTACGAGGCGTTCCACGGCTACGACAAGCCGCTCAACCGGCACATCTACCTGCGCCAGTTGCAGGACACGAACGAGGTGCTCTTCTACCGTCTGGTCACCGAGCACCTGGAGGAGCTGCTGCCGGTCGTCTACACGCCGACGGTGGGTGAGGCGTGCCGGCGTTTCAGCGAGATCTACCGGCGGCCGCGCGGTCTGTTCCTGACGTGGGAGGACCGGCACCGCTTCCGGGACATCCTGCGCAACCGCCCGCACGGGCGCCAGGACGTGGACGTCATCGTCGTCACCGACGGGCAGCGCATCCTCGGCCTGGGCGACCAGGGCGTCGGCGGCATGGGCATCCCCATCGGCAAGCTCAGCCTCTACACGGCGATCGGCGGCATCCATCCCGCCCGCACCCTGCCGATCCTGCTGGACGTCGGCACCGACAACGAGGACCTGCTCAACAATCCGCGCTACCTGGGCCGGCGTGACCGCAGGCTGACCGGGGCCGAGTACGACGAGATGATCGAGGCCTTCGTGTCGGCGGTGGAGGCGGAGCTGCCCGGAACGCTGCTCCAGTGGGAGGACTTCGCCACGGCCCACGCCCATCCGATCCTGGCGCGCTACCGGGACCGGCTGCTCACGTTCAACGACGACATCCAGGGCACCGCGGCCGTCACGCTGGGCGCCCTGTCCACCGCGGCGGACGTGGCCGGCACCCCGTTGACCGAGCAGCGCGTGGTGATCCTGGGGGCGGGGTCGGCCGCCATCGGGGTCGCCGACATGATCCGGACGGGCATGATCGACGAGGGACTGTCGGAGGACGAGGCCACGGCACGGTTCTGGATCCTGGACGTGGACGGCCTCCTGGTGCGCTCACGCGGTGAACTGACGCCGCAGCAGCGGATGTTCGCGCGGGACGACGGTGAGGTGACCGACTGGGACGGCACCGGCCTCGCCGAGGCGGTGCGCCGGGTCGCGCCGACGGCGCTGATCGGGCTGTCGACGGCTCATGGCGCGTTCACCGAGGAGATCGTGCGGCAGCTGGCCGCCACCTGCGAACGGCCCGTCGTCTTCCCGCTCTCCAACCCCACCTCGCACTCCGAGGCCGATCCCGCGGACCTCACCCGGTGGACCGACGGCCGGGCGCTGATCGCCACCGGTTCGCCCTTCCCGCCGCTCACGGTGGACGGGCGCGAGGTGCCGGTCGCCCAGTCGAACAACGTGTACGTCTTCCCGGCCATGGGCCTCGCGGTGAGCGCGAGCCGCGCGACCCGCGTCACCGACCGCATGCTGGTCGCCGCCGCCCGTGCCGTCGCGCGCTGCGCGGTACGCGCGGCGGACGGCGACGACGTGCCGGTACCGCTGCTGCCGCCACTGAGCGGGATGCGCGAGTCCGCCCGGGAGATCGCCCTGGCCGCGGCGCTCGCCGCCGTCGAGGACGGAGTCGCCCCGCGGGCGACGGAGGAGGAACTGCGCGAGGCGATCGCCGAGGCGCAGTGGACACCGCGGTACGAGGACTAGGGCCTGTCGTCTGGATCATGCCGGCGTCGCGGGGCCTAGTGCCGCGTCAGGTGCGGGCACGTCGCGGGACGTACTGTCTGAAGCACGACGGTCGACCCGCGGAGGCATCGGCAGCATGGACCAGGGGCAACCCCTCACCGGCGACGCGCTGGACGCCGCCGCGGACGCGTTCGAGCGGTTGCGGCCACGGCTGTTCGGCATCGCCTACCGCGTGCTGGGCAGTGTGTCCGAGGCCGAGGACGTGGTGCAGGACGTGTGGGTGCGCTGGCAGGGCGCCGACCGGAGCGCGGTGCTCGACCCGGGCGCGTTCCTGGCGAGGATCACCACGCGTCTGGCGGTCAACGTGGCCCGGTCGGCGCGGGTCCGCCGTGAGACGTATGTCGGGCCATGGCTTCCGGAACCCGTGGACACCGGTGTCGATCCGCAGGTCGGCGCGGAACGGGGCGAGGCGCTGGAGCTGGCCGTGCTGCTGGTCTTGCAGCGGCTGAACCCCGTGGAACGCGCCGCCTACGTGCTGCGGGAGGCGTTCGACTACGCCTACGACGAGATCGCGGACATGCTCCGGCTGAGCCAGGCCAACACGCGGCAGATCGTCAGCCGGGCCCGCAGGCGCCTGTCCGCCGAGCGCCGGGAACCCGTCGACACGGCACAGCACCGGCGCCTGCTCGAGGCCTTCGTCGCCGCCGCGCGGCACGGCGACGTCGACGCGCTGGAGAACGTGCTGTCGGCCGACGTCGTCGCCTACGCGGACGGCAACGGCATGCGCGGTGTGGCCCGGCTGGAGATCGCCGGGGCCGGGCGGGTGGCCAGGGTCACCGCTTTCGCCAGGAAGTTCTTCCCCGGGGCCGAGTACGGCATCGTCGAGGCCAACGGGCGGCCCAGCGTGCTGCTCGTCCAGGACGGGAGGGCCGTCGCCCTGGTGAGCGTCACCGTGGGACCCGACGGCATCGACGGGCTCTACTGGGTGCTGACGCCGGAGAAGCTGAGGGCGTACGAGCGGTCGGCACGCCGGGTCACCGGCCGCCCGTAGCCCTCCCGGGTCAGTTCCTCTTCAGCCACTCCTCGTAGCGGGTGGCCGCGAGGTGCGCGGTGTCGTCGCCGGTGAGCACGTCGGGCATGCCCGCGAACAGGCCGGCGGTCTCGTCCGTGACGACGGTGCGGCCGTCCGGCCTGGCCGCCAGGGTGATCTCACCGAGGCGGTCGAGCCCGTGCACCTCGGGTCCCGCGATGTTCCGGACGCCGTTCGACGGCTCGCCCTGGGCCGCCTCGGCTACGGCCGCGGCGACGTCGGCGGAGGCGATCGGACGCAGCCGCGTGGACGGCAGACGCACCTCCGTACCCTCGGTGGACATGTTCATCACCAGGGCGACGAACTCGAAGAACTGGGTGGCGCGCACGATGCTGTAGGGCACGCCGCCGCCGCGCACGGCCTTCTCCTGTGCGACCTTGGCCTCGTAGTAGCCGTAGCCGGGCACCTGGTCGACGCCGACGATGGACAGCGTGACGTGGTGCCGGACGCCCTTCTCCTTCTCGGCGGCGAACAGGTTCCGGGCCGAGCGGGTGAAGAAGTCCAGCGCCGGCCCGGTGTCGAAGGACGGCGAGTTCGACACGTCCACGACCACGTCGGCGCCTGTGAGCGCCTCGGCCAGGCCCTGTCCGGTGAGGGTGTCGACACCCGTGGAGGGGGAGGCGGCCACGGCCTCGTGCCCCCTGCCGCGCAGCAGCGCGACCACCTGGGAGCCGATGAGCCCCGTACCGCCGACGACCACGATCTTCATCTCTGTCTCCGTTCGCTGATGAGCTGGGATGGATGAGCCGACATGCAGCTGACTCACCAGAGAGACAGGGCAGGGCCCGGGTCTGTGACAGCCGGGCCGGAAAGTCACTCCGCCGGCACTCCATCGGCGGCTTTTATGACATGCTCACGTTGCCACGCACCTGAACATTGTTCATAGACATGAACAGGAGTGGATCGTGAGTACAGGAACTCGATTAGGCGCCCTGGTACTGGCCGTCGCCGCGCTCCTCACGGGAGTCGTGCCGGTCGCCTCCGCCCGGACCGAGGCGCGCCCCGCGTACCGGATCCCGGACACCGCCGTGCTGGACGGCGCCCGTCTGCAGCGGACGAAGACCAGGCTGGACCACGGCGACCCGCAACTCCGCCGTGCCGTCCGGACCTTGCGGACGCGCGCCGACCGGTGGCTGGACCAGGGGCCCTGGACCGTCGTCGACAAACCCAGGCCCGCTCCCGGCGGTGACGTCCATGACTACCTCAGCCAGGCGCCGTACTGGTGGCCCTCCCGGACACCGACGGCGGACAACCCGTGGGGCTGTCCCTACGTGCAACGCGACGGCGAGCGCAACCCCGAGGTCGACTCCGGCACCGACCGGCAGGACGTCGAGAAGACCTTCGACTCCGTGTACGACCTCTCGCTCGCCTGGTACTACTCGGGCGAGCGGCGGTACGCCCGGAAGGCCGGGCAGGTGCTGCGCACCTGGTTCCTCGATCCGGCCACGCGGATGAACCCGAACCTGAACCACGCGCAGTTCATCCCGTGCAAGTACGACGGCCGGGCCATCGGCATCATCGACTTCTCCCAGTCGTACACCGGCGTCCTCGACGCACTCGCCCTCCTGGAGACCGGCGCCCCGGGCTGGACGGCGAAGGACCGCACGGGCATGACGAGATGGAACACCGCCTTCCGCGACTGGCTCAGGAACAGCGACTTCGGCAAGCAGGAGGCCGCGGCCACCAACAACCACGGCACCTTCTACGACCTGCTGCTCGCCGGACTCGCCTACGCGACCGGTGACAGGGGACTGGCCCGCCGCACGGTCCTCGACGCCCGGCACAAGCGCATCGTGCCGCAGATCGCGTCCGACGGCAGCCAGCCCCAGGAGCTGACCCGCACCAGGAGCTGGCACTATTCGGCCTTCACTCTGGTCGCCCACGCCCGGCTGGCGGCCCTCGGCCGGCACCTCGGGGTGGATCTGTGGGCCTACCAGGGGCCCGAGGGACAGAGCCTGTTCAAGGCGGTCGACTATCTGCTGCCCGCCGCGACGGGCGCCGCCGCCTGGCCGCATCCCGAGCTCGAGTTCGACCGGTACGCGGCGACCGATGTCGTCCACGCTGCCGCCGACGCCGGAGACAGCCGGGCGCGGAAGGCCGTTCCGTTGCTGGAGGAGCCGCCGGGCGGCGACCTGTGGGCGCTGCGCCCGGCGGCGGAACAACTGGACTCCATCGCGGGCTGACCGGCCCAGCCGGTCAGACCGTGGAGAGGTCGATCGCCCGGTCGACCTCCCGCGGCCGCAGTACGCGCAGGATTCCCTCCAGCAGGTAGTAGTCGGCGTACGGAAGGGAGATCTCGATGCCGTCCTCGGCCGGGCGGTTGCGGGTGCAGCGGGCCACCGCCGCCTCCGCCCGGGCCGAGTTCCTCGTCAGGCACGTCTCCGCCAGTGCGGTGAGCAGCCGCAGGGCCACCTCGCGGTAGGCCTGCCGACCGGTCGCGGCGGACAGGTCGAGGAGCCCGCAGGCCATGATCGCCCCGGCCGACGCGTCCTTGATGTCGTGAGGCCGCTGCGGCGCGCGGTAGTCCCACACCGGGACGTGGTCCGGGGTCAGGGCCGCGACCGCGTGGTCCGCGAGTCTGCGGGCGGTGGCCAGGAAGTCCCGGTTCCCGGTCCGCCGGTACATCGTGGTGAACCCGTACAGCCCCCACGCCTGCCCGCGCGACCAGCACGACGTGGGGCTGTACCCCTGCACGGTGCCCGGGCCGAGCGGCGCGCCGCTCTCCGGGTCGAAGTCGTAGACATGCGGGGTCGATCCGTCCGGGCGCGGGAAGACGCGCTGTGCGGTCTTGGCGTGCTGCACGGCGATGTCCAGGTACTTCTCGTCGCCGGTCTGAGCGGTCGCGAAGGCCAGCAGGTCGAGGTTCATCATCGTGTCGATGATGACCCGGCCGGCGTTCTTGGGGTCGTCCAGCGCTCCCCACGCCCGGATGAAGCGCCCGCGCGGGTTGTACCTCCGGCTCAGCGAGTCGGCTGCCCGCAGGGCGCCCGCCCGCCACTCCTCGTCGCCCGTGAGCCGCCAGGCGGTGACCCAGGACGGGTAGAAGAGGAACCCGAGGTCGTGCGTGCTGGTGTCGTCCTGGCGAGGGGCCAGCTTCCGCGCCGAGGCGAGTGCCTGGGCGCGGAAGGTGTCGTCCCCGCTGTGCAGCCACGCCATCCACAGCGTGCCCGGCCAGAACCCGCCGACCCAGCCGCCGTTCTGCGAGTAGACCCACTTCTCGAACTTCGTGCCGACGGGGAAGGCGGTCACGCCCGGCGCGACGGCGCCGACCTTCTCGACGGCGTAGTCGGCCGCCGCGCGGAGTCCCCGCAGGGTGGGTGCCGGTGCCCGGCCGGGAGCCGTGACCGCGGCCGCGGCCGGTGCGGACGAAGCAGCCGGTGCCGCGGCACCGGCTGCCGTGGCCAGCACAGTGCGCCGGGAAACACTCATGTCGGTCCTTCCGAACGATGGGATGAGCGTCGTCAGCGATGGCAGGTGGTGAGTCCCACGCGCCAGGGGCAGGCGATCCCGGCAAAGCCGCCGCCCGCGACCACGTCCACGGTGAAGGTGTCGCCGCCACGCAGCACCTTCCGGTTCCGGACGAGCTCGCCGGCGCCGTCCTGGATCGTCTCGACCAGCCACCGCCCCGGGCCGATGGTCAGCGGAACCTCGGCCGTACGGGCGGCGCCGGCGTACACCCCGCCCAGGAACCAGCGGTCACCGCTGCGGCGGGCGAGCACGGCTTCCTGCCCGGGCCGGCCGGCGAGCAGCCGGGTGTCGTCCCAGGCGGCCGGGACCTGGTCGAGGAAGTCCCGGGCGAACGGGCGGGCGCCGTACGACTCGGGGGTGCCGGCGAACATCTGCAGGCCCGACTCGTAGGCGACGGCGAGACCGGCCTCGGCCGCGTCGGAGTTGGGACGCAGCCCGACGCGCTGGAAGGCGCCGGGGGTGAAGTCCATGGAGCCGATGACGTTGCGGGTGAAGGGCAGGGTGGTGAGGTGGGCGGCGGTGTTGTTCCGCTTCTCCTCACCGGCGACGCCTTCCAGGGTCATGACGTGGGGCCAGGTGCGCTGGATGCCCTTGGGGATCGTGGAGCCGTGGAAGTCGACCATGAGGTGGTGGGCGGCGGTGTCCGCGAGGACGGCGTCGTACCACTTCAGCGTCGGTTGCGCCTCGGAGTCCATGAAGTCGATCTTGACGCCCTTGACGCCCCACCGTTCCAGGGTGGGCAGCCACCGGGCGCGTTCCTCGGCTGTGTCGAGTTCGCGCTGGTGGATCCAGACGATGATGCCGACGCCCTTGGCGCGTGCGTACGCGGTGAGTTCGGGCAGCCAGCTCCGGGTCTGCCAGTCGGGGTCCGTGACGTCCCACTCACCGGGCTTGAAGTACCAGCCCGCGTCCACGGCCTCGTAGGGCCAGTTCCGTTCGGCGGCGTAGTCGACGTAGGCCTTCTGCGCGGCGAGGCTCTGCCCGGCCTCCCGGCCGCCGGCGAGCCAGGTCCACAGCACGGTGCCGGGCTTGATCCAGGAGGTGTCGGCGACCTCGGACGGGGGTGCGAGGTCGTCGGTGAAGGTGGAGCGGGTGACGGTGGCCAGGTCGCCGGTGACCACGGCCCGCCAGGGGGTGGCGAGGGGGCCGTCGGTCTTCACCCGGGCGTCGGCGAGTTCGATGCGGTAGGTGCCGCTGCCCTGGTCATGGGCGAGCCGGGCGCCGGAGTAGCGGCCGGTGAGGTCGGACTCGGCAAGCAGGGTGTAGCCGCCGCTCGTCTCGAACAGGGCCTGGTCCGAGTACCTGCCGGTGGGGGCCGTGGCGGCGGTGTACTCGGTGAACTGGCCCTCGTTGTCGGCCCGGTAGGTGCCCAGCCAGGCGCGCGCGTCCGGCGGCAGATGGAAGGCGGAGGTCTCGCCGAGCACGTCGCCGTGCGCGGCGGGCAGGACGTAGCGGTAGGCGATGCCGTCGGCGGAGGCCCGGACGAGCAGGTCGAGCCGGGCGCCGGCGGGGTCGGCGAAGGACAGCCGGGTCTCGTTCATGCGGACCCGTCTGTCCAGTCGTTTGCCGGACGTGGTGCGGTACCGCTCCTCGACGGTCCGGCTCGTGCGGCGCAGGAAGCGCAGGCCCCTGCTGAAGTCGGCCTGTTCGGTGACGATGCCGACGGGTGACGGCTCGATGACCGTGCGGCCGTCGCGGGTCACCGACAGGTTCAGCGCGCCGGTGCTGTCGTCCAGGGATATCCGTGCCCGGAGCGCGTGCGCGGCGGCGGACACCGCCCAGGTGTGCTCCTGCTTCTCGGCTCGGGCAGGGGCGGTCGTGAGGAGTGTGGCCGCCAGCGCCGTGCACAGCGCGGCGACCGCGGATCTGATCGGAACAGCCATGAGAACCCTCCGAGGTGTGTGGCGTTACGGCAGTCCCCAGGCCGGGCCCGGTTCGCTCACGGCGACGGGCGCGATGACGAGGTCGGGGCGGGAGCCGGAGTGGACGAGCACCTCGCGGCCCTTGGGCAGGTCGATGGCGAGGATTCCGTCGCCCAGGTCGCGGGTGCGGGCCGGGGTGCCGTCGTCGAGCAGGGCGGTGAGCCGGCCGCCGATGCCGTGCCTGAGCTTCAGCGGCTCGCCCGCCAGGCTCCTGACGCGGACGAACCGGGTGGTCCCCTTCTGGCGTACGGCACTGACCAGGAAGGCGCCCTGGGTGCGGAAGTCGTGCAGGGTGACGTCCGCCCATGCGGTGGGGACGGCCGGGAAGACACGGATCACACCGCCCCAGCTCTGGCAGAACATGTCGTGCAGGGACTGCGAGGCGGACAGCGGCGTCTCGATGACGGGGCCGGCCTCGGTGTAATGGGTGTTGGCCTGGCAGGGGTAGCGGGTGGTGGGGTCGAAGAACTTCCGCAGGTAGCTGATCGCCGTGTCGCCGTCGCCGGTCATGGCGTACATCGAGGCGGCCCCGGTGTAGCTGTAGCCGCGGTGGGCGCCGGTCAGCGCGTGCCAGTGGACGATCGACTTGGTGATCAGGTCGCGGCTCTCGGGCTGGTCCCAGTTGACGAGGTACAGCGGGTAGACCATCAGCAGGTGCGAGTAGTGACGGTGGGACTGCGCGTACGGGGTGTCGGCTCCGATCATGAAGCCGTTGTCGTCGACCGGGTACGGGGTGAGCTTGGCCAGCACCTCCTGCCAGCGCGGTTTCGACTCGTCGTCGATGCCCAGCAGTTCGGCGGACTCGATGAGCGTCCGGCAGCCCCAGCGGATCAGCGCCAGGTCGTAGTTGGTGTCCTGCGGTGGCACGACGGGGTACTCGGGCGAGAGCGTGCTGGGCAGGTGGAGCTTGCCGTCGCTGCCCGGCGTGAGGAAGTGCAGGTAGTAGTTGATCGCCCGGCGCAGCACTGGGAAGACGGTGTCGCGCAGCAGGGTCTTGTCCATGGAGTGCCGGTAGGACAGCCACACGTTGTGCAGCGCCCAGGTGAGGTCGCCGACCTCGGCGCCGGTGCCGGGGCGGCCCACGCTCCGGTTGGCGAACATGTCGGAGCTGCGGCCCACGCCGGAGCTGTCCCCGCGGTAGGTGGCGGGGACGTTGGCGATGAGCTGTTCCTGGTTCTGGCGCAGGGTGGTGGCGAGCGAGTCCAGTTCCAGGTGGTTGGAGCCGTGGATGAGCCAGTACTCCAGCTGGACATTGAGGTTCCACCAGACGGCGGGCCAGGGGGTGGGCTCCAGCCAGGGCCCCGAGGTGGCCATGACGGGGCCGCCGGCGCGGCTGGCGGAGGCGACCTTGTACAGCTGGATCCAGTGGAAGCTCTGCAGCCGCTGGTCGGGGAACGAGACGAAGCTCTTCTGGTAGAAGGCGTGCCACCATCTGGTGTGCCGCTTCCTGAGGGTGCTGTGCGACCCGGCGCGCCGCAGGGTGCGCAGTGAGTCGGCCTCGGCCGCGGTCGTGGAGGGCGCGCTGTGCCCGACGCTGAGCAGCAGTTCGTCGCCGTCGCGCCGGTAGGCGGTGGCGGTCTGGCCGCCGGTGAGCGGCTGGAGCACCTGTTCGGTGCCGTCGGAGGTGGTCCGGGTGGTCCAGGGCGGGTTGGGGGTGTAGCCCTCGGGCGGGCCTTCCTGGATCTTCCGGGGGCTGACGGCCTCCTCGGGGTGGAAGGTCCACACGGCGCGCTCGTCACCGGAGGCCCGCACTTTGACGGCGAGTACCTCGTCGTGGATGAGCGCGGACAGGGTGAGCGTGCCGGCGCTGGTCGTGACGGTGCCGGTGAGTTCGGCGTTCCACAGGCTGAGCCGCCAGTCGACCGCGGTGATGGTGCCGACCGGATCGAGCGTGAGGTGCCCGACCGGCAGACGGCAGGTACCCCAGCCGCTGCCGAACTCCGGGCGGTGGTCCTGGACCCGTCCGTGCTGGACGGTGAAGCGGATCCGGTTGGCGCCGGGCTCCTGGTAGATCATGCTGCCGAGCAGCCCGTCACCGAGGAACGGGCCCTCGTACCAGCGGGTCGGCAGTCTGGTCCAGAGCAGGTCCTGTCGGCGCAGGAACGTCGCCCAGGCGCCGTCGGTGGTCATGGTGTCGCGGAGCTTCCAGGGGCGTGCGCGCTTCTCGTCGAGTGCGGGCGGCGCCGTCCGTGAGGGTTCTTCGGCCTGGGCCGTCCCGGGCAGGGCGGCCGCTGCCGCGCCGCCCAGCGCGGTGCCGAGCACGGCTCTGCGGGCGACGGTCGAGTGGTGCTCCGGTCCTGAGGTCATCGAGTCCTCCAGAGCTGACGTTCCCCGATACATCGGGTGTATCGGGGAACGTAGCAGGGTTCGTTGGGCTGTCAATGACCCAGAGGGCAACGGAAGTTACTCACTCATCCGATGTATCGCAGGGGCGGGGCTCCTGGAGACGTAGCTGGACGGGGGCAGAAATAAAATGTCGCCATGCGCGCAATCTGCAACTCTTCATTGCTCACAGGGCGATCATCGAGGCAGATTCAGCAACCAAATGAGCACGCGACTTTTCTAAAATGTCGACATGCGAATAAGTTCCGCGGCGCGGGCCGCCTTCCAGGACGGAGCATCCGTCGGCCTCGGAATGCTCCCGCTCGGTCTGGCCTTCGGGGCACTCGTCGTCCGGTCGGGGCTGGACTGGTGGTGGGCCGGACTGTCGGCGGCGCTGATCTACGGCGGCTCGTTCGAGTTCCTGCTCATCGGCATGGTCACCGCGGTGGCACCGCTGGCGTCCATCGCCGTGGCCGCCTTCCTGGTGCAGGCCCGCCACGTCTTCTACGCGCTCTCCTTCCCCCTGCACCGGGTGCGCGGCCGGCTCGCCAAGACGTACAGCACCTTCGCGCTCACCGACGAGGCCTACGCGCTGACCGCCACCGAGCAGGCCCGCGACTGGTCGAGCCCGCGCATCCTGTGGCTGCAGTGCTTCATGCACCTGTACTGGGCGGGCAGCGCGACCGCGGGGGCTCTGCTCGGCTCCCTCGTTCCCGACGGTGTCACAGGCCTGGACTTCGCCCTGACGGCCCTGTTCACCGTGCTGGCCCTCGACGCCGTCCGCGAACTGCGCGGCGACCTGCCCACCCCCGTACTCGCGCTGCTCTGCGCGCTGGCGGCCCGGCTTCTCCTCCCGCACCAGATGCTCCTGGCCGCCTTCGCCCTGTTCACCGCCGGGCTCCTGGCACGCCACCTCGTCACCGGGAGGAAGCCCGTCCATGTCTGACACCGGCTACGCCGTCGTCGCGATCCTCGTCACCGCCGCCGTCACCTGGTCCCTGCGCGCTCTGCCCTTCGCCGCGCTCGCCCCGCTGCGGGCCAGCACCACCGTGCGGTACCTCAGCACCCGGATGCCCGCCGGCGTCATGGTGATCCTGGCCGTCTACTGCCTGCGCGACCTGCGCGTCACCGACGCGCGCGCCCTGGCCCCGCTCATCGCCCTGGCCGTCACCGTCGGCCTGCATCTGTGGCGCCGCAACGCCCTGCTCAGCATCCTCGCGGGCACGGCCGTCCATGTGGCCCTGGCCAGCACCGTGTTCACCGGCTGAGCGGAACCACCCGTCGACGCCGACCGCTACCAACCCACCGCCCATGCGAGCGGCGCCTGGGACCCGGACGAGCAGCACTTCAGCCCGCTCGCCGGCCTCGTCGTCCACGCCCTCGAACGCCGGCTGTCCGCCCGGTCGGACGCCGGCCCGGCCCTGTCGCGGATCAGCTTCGACATCCTCGGTCGGCTCGCCCTCGACGAGTGCGAGATCCGGGTGGAGACCCTCAACCGGGCCGCTCGACGGCGTGGGTCTGCACCGGCCTCGATCTGGTGGCCGGGCAGACGGCGAGCCCGCTCGCGTCGTACCTCGCGCTCGTCGACACGGCCAACGGCATCGCCGTACGCCGGCCGCCCAGCGCGTGGATGTACCCGAACGTCGACCTCACCGTCCACCTCCATCGGCGCCCAGAAGGCCGTTGGACGGGTCTCGACACCACCGTCGTCTTCGGCCCCACCGGCCAGGGCGTCACGAGCACCGTCCTGCACGACGTCACCGGCCCCGTCGGGCACGCCCAGCAGATCCTCACCGTCCGGCCGGTCACCGACCCGGTCGCCGTCACCGGGACAGATGCATCGCCACGCGGCGGACCAGCCGTCTCATCTCCGGCTTGTCGTTGCCCGCGCTGACACCGAAGACGTATCGGCCGGAGACCACCGTCGCGTGGGCGACACGGTCCTGTTCCAAGTTGACCCTGTAGGTGTACAGATAGACGCCGCGCCGCGGCTGCGTGATCTCGGCCGTCGTGCACCCGCGTCCCAGCCAGGGATTGCACCCCCAGGGAATGACACTCGTCGTGTAGGTGCGCGCGGCCTCCGGGTCCGCTGCCACCCATCGGACGGTGACGGAAAAGACGTCGTCCGCGGATCCGGACTCCCTGGCGAAGCGGCACACGCTCGGGTGGCGCAGCCTGACGCCCAGCACGGTACGGCTCGACGCCACGGGCAGTTCGACGTAGTCCCGGCCGAGTTCCGAGCGAAGCCCGGCCCCGACGAGCCGGCAGGCGTCCGGCCAGTCCTGCCGTCGCGCTCCACCGAGCGCGGCGGGCCGCTCCGCGTCCACGGCGCGGTGGCCGGGCCGCAGTGCGGTGTACCGGGTGCCGTCCCTCTCTTCGCTGCGGACGACGATCAGTTGTCCGCTCAGGCCCACGAACGTCCCGGCCACCGGCCAGGGGACGCGGGTGCTTCGCCTGCCCTCGGCGTCCGTCAGGCTGCTCGCGCCCGGCCCGCGAAGACGCGCGTCCCCGACGGACCAGCGAAGGTCCCCCGCGTAACCGCCGTCGGCGTCCGATTCAGCGGCGAGCACGTCACCGGCCAGATCGTCGTTGCCCGTACGGCCCTGGGAACGCTTCCACAAGGTCCTCCCGCTGTCCGCCCGTACGGCGAGGAGCGTTCGCGAACGCAGCGATCCGGGATCCGACTTGACGCCGTAGTGGAGTTCCGAGAGGTACACCACCCCGCCGTCCTCTCCCACGGGCCACAGTTCGGAGGTCCGGCCCTCCTTCCGGCGCAGCAGTTCCTCGCCCGCCTCCGTGAAGACCCGGAGCTCGTCGTCGACGGTCACACCGATCGCGTCCCGGACGGCGCTGAGCCGGACGGACTCACGCCAGCGCCCCAGCTTCTTCTTCCAGTCGAATCGCCCGTTCTCGGGGTCCATCACCTGGAGTTCCGCGGGCCGGCCCGGGCAGCGCTCGAGCAGGACGACGCGGTCCGCCGTTGCGGCGGCGTTGGGCGAAGCGGAGTTGCCGAGCTCGGACTTCTCGCAGGGTGTGAGCGCGGGGATCCGTTTGGTCCAGCGGATCGCTCCTGTCCGCGGCGCGAGGCCCACGAGGCGGCCGTCGCCCGCCCAGAAGACAGCTCCGGAATCCAGCAGGAGCGGAGCTGTCGTCAGCCAGGCGTCGCCCTTTCCCTGCCGCGCGGCCGGGCTCGGGGTCCTGTGCCACAGTCTCCGTCCGGTCGCGGGGTCGTACGCCGACGCCGAGTTCCGCCTGTCGTGCCCTTGTTCCACGGCGAGCAGCACGCCGTCGGAGAAACCCCCTGGTGTGAACGTCCGGGCGGAACTGCGCAGGGTGGAGAGGAGGCGGCCGGTGCGGGTGTCCACGACACTGACCGTCTTGCCCTGCGGGATCGCCAGCATCCTGTCGTTCAGCACTGCGGGAAGGTCCGAGACGTCCAGTGCCCTGACGGGGGTCTGGAAGGACCAGGCCACTTCCAGCGTGTTGGGGCGTTCAAGCGGTCTTCCGGACGTTCCGCCGTCCCCGGCCGCGAGGGCCAGGAGGCTGACACCGAGCAGGATTCCGCATCCGGCGTGCCGGACTCTGCGAGCACTCGTCGAGACCATTGCGCTCCCCCGTTTCTCGCGATCGGTCAGCATCCTTGTGTCTCGGGATGCCACGGGCAGGGCCGGGGGTCCTCGACCTGGCGGTAGACGCCACCGGGGGATCCCGCGTAGACAGCCCCGTAGCGCGCGGCGTAGCCGGTCACCGCGTACCGTCCCCCTCGTGGGGCGGGAACGGGAACCGTGCCGTCCTTTCCGTCCCGGACGTAACGGACGGACAGGCCGAAGGCGCGGTAGCCCCGCTCGGCCTGGAACGTCGCCGACAGGTTGACCTGCTCTCCCGGTTCCAGCGTGATGACCTTCTCCTTGAAGTACCTCTTCGTGGAGTTCTTCCCGGTGCGGAAGACGGGCGCCGGAGTGTCCATGTCCGCGAACAGCTGGATCTTCGGCTCTCCCCCGGCGTTCGGCTCGCACACCAGCGTTCCGGCGAGCGGAGCGGCCGCGCGAGGTGACTTCGGCTCGATGTCGATGGACGTGATGGTCAGCGAACTCGCACCCCCTTCGATCGTGAGACCGACGGTCAGTTCGTCTGCCCGCGCGCCCTGGTTGCGCCGGATGACGGCTTGCGCGTCGCCACCGGCCACGAGTTCCGCCCGGTCCCGGGGCGAGGACACCCGGCGTGGCAGAGCCGTGCACCCCGCCTCGCTCTCCTGCCGTGCGGTCACGAGGAACGGCGCCGCCGCAGGGCCGCGCGGGGACGCGCCTGCCCCGCCCGGCGCGGGGCTCGGCTCGGACTCGCCGCTCAGACCGAGCGACTGCAGGACGAGTGCGGTCAGCACCGCGCCGATGACCGGGATGCCCGCACCGAGCCAGAGCAACCTGGTGTGCCTCTTCCACCACGGCTCAGGAGTGTCGGGCGGCTTCTGCCCCTGCGTACGAGGCCGGGTACGTGCGCGCAGCGTGGTCCGGTTCCTCAACTCTCCCCCAGTGAGCGACGAGTCCGTTCTGACCGCGAGTCAGCTGCAGTCGAGAGCAGGATCATAGGAGGAGCCGGCCCGGCTTGGCACCAGGGCCGGTCACAGACCTCGCGTCGTCACAGGACGTCGGCGAAGCGGTCCACCTGGTCCGGGTCGAGGCCGTAGCAGTAGAGCATGACCTCGTCCGCGCCGAGGTCGGCGAAGGCGGTGATCGCGTCGCGGACCTGGACCGGCGTGGTGAGCATTCCGGCCACCATGCGATCGGCCATGCCGGTGAAGGTGTAGTACGCGTGCATGCTGGCCCGGGCTTCGTCAATCACGTCCTCAGGGCCGAGCGCGACGTTGACCTGCGCGACGAGGCGGGGTGCGCCGTCGCGGCCGTACTCCTTCCAGAACCGGCGCGCGGTGTCGAACAGGCCGCCTGCCCAGGAGGGAGCGGCGGCGGCGAGAAAGCCGTCGCCCCAGCGCGCCACGCGTTCGATCGCGGCGGGCTTGAACCCGCCGAAGAGCACCTCCGGGCCGTCGGGCCGGGCGGGCGCCGGACCGATCGGGCCGACACCGTCGCCGTAGGCCTCGCCGGACCACAGGCGGCGCATCACCGCCATCTGCTGGTCGAGGCGGCGGCCCCGGGTGGCCTGGTCGACGCCCGCGACGTGGTGGTCGTCGTCCCGGCCGCCGATGCCCAGACCGAGGACCAGGCGCCCGCCGGTCATCCGGTCCAGGGTGGCGGCCTGCTTGGCCAGGAGCGCGGTGTCGCGCAAGGGAGCGAGCAGCACCTCGGTCTGGACGCGGATCCGGGAGGTGGCGCCGGCCAGGACGGCGAGCGCGACCAGGGGTTCGGGGTTGTCGTAGACGAGCCGGTCGAGCAGGCCGAGCGTGCTGAAGGGCCCGGCGTCGGCGCGCCGGGCCCAGGTGAGCAGGGTGGCGGGGTCGCTGATGGGCAGGCCGATACCGACGTTCATGGGAGAGACCTCCGAAGGGAAGGGTCGACAAGGACAGCTGCCGCCCCTTCGGCACCTCAGCGAGGTGGGACGCTCCCGCTCTGCGGCGTACTTCGGGGGAGCGTCTCGTCGAAGTCACCTCACCCTAGGGCGGCCCGAGTTCGCGGGACAACCCGATTTCGCCGGCGGCGGCTCGCTAGTCCTCGATCACCAGGCCCTTCGCCGCGAGCAGCGGTTCGAGGTTGCAGATGTCGATCACGGTCCGGCCCGCCCGGTACGCGGCGATGTAGCCGGTCTCGGCGTCGACCCGTTCCTGGGACGCCGTCGCCACCTCTGCGGCGTCCTCCCGGCGGACGACGACCACGCCGTCGGCGTCGGCACGGATCACGTCGCCGGGGCGGACGAGCTGTCCGCCGACGGTGATCGGCTCGCACATCGGTCCGACGGTCTCCTTGACGGTGCCCTTGATGCAGACGCTGTGCGAGAACACCGGGAAGCCGAGCGCCCGGAGGTCCTCGGTGTCCCGGACTCCCGTGTCGGTGACGAGTCCCGCGAGCCCCTTGGACCGGCAGGCGTTGGCGAGGACGTCACCGAAGGAACCGGCCTCGGTGTAGGCGCCCCCGGACACCACGACGACGTCGCCCGGGCGGGCGTAGGCGATGGCGGTCTGGAGCATCAGGTTGTCGCGGGGCGCGCACTGGACCGTGAAGGCCGGGCCGCACAGGGACATGCGGTGGTCGACCGGTTTGATGGACGAGTCCAGCGCCCCGAGCCTGCCCTGTGCCTCGTGGATGGTCGCCGAGGAGTAGGCGCCGAGACGCTCGACGAGTTCCGGGTCGGGGCGGTCGAACTTGGTGCTGACGCGGATCATGACGGCCCTACTTTCTTGATGGTGGGTTCGAACTGGTCACTCGTAAGATCAGCGGGACCCAGGGGCTCTGGGTATGGCTGTCATGGCGGCGCCGTGAGATGGCTGGAAAGGCTTGGCCGCCCGGAGCCCCGCGACGACTCGACCGCCAATTGGGAGATGCGACTTGATCGCTGTGTAGGGCAACGTCGGCGAGGTCGTCTGCTGGGCTTCAAGAGCACGACAAACCGGCGGAGGTGACCGTGCCCCAGATATGGGCCGGAGTGGACATCAGCAAGGAACACGATCACTGCGTGGTGATCAACACGGACGGTGAACGGCTGCTGTCCCGCCGGGTCCTGAACGACGAAACGGTCCTCCTGGAACTGATCGGGGACGTCCTGGCCCTCGACCGGAACGTTCTGTGGGCGGTCGACCTGAACCACGGCGGCGCCGCCCTGCTGATCGGCCTCCTGCTCAGCCACGACCAGCCGATGGTCTATGTCACCGGCCTGACTGTGCATCGGGCCTCTGCCTCCTACCGTGGCGAGGCGAAGACGGACGCCAAGGATGCCTTCGTCATCGCCGATCAGGCCCGCATGCGCCGCGACCTGGGCCTGCTGAGGCCCGGTGACGAAATCGCCGTTGACCTGCGCACCCTGACCACCCGCCGCACTGATCTGGTGGCCGACCGCACCCGCCAGATCAACAGGCTCCGCGCTCAGCTGCTGGAGATCTTCCCGGCGTTGGAGCGGGCGCTGGACCTGACGAACAAGGGCCCGGTCCTGCTGCTGACGGGCTACCAGACTCCGGCAGCGATCCGGCGAAGCGGAGCCAGGCGCATCGAGACATGGCTGCGCAACCGCAAGGTTCGCGATGCCGCCGCGCTTGCCAGGACGGCCGTGGAGGCCGCCGAGGCCCAGCACACCGCCCTGCCGGGCGAGCAACTGGCCGCAGCCATGGTCGTGCGGCTGGCGAAGGGGGTGATGGCCCTCCACGAGGAGATCGGGGAAGTCGACGCCCTGATCGAGGCCCGGTTTCGCGAGCACCCGCACGCCGAGGTGATCCTCAGCCTGCCCGGCATGGGCAAGCAGATGGGCGCCGTTTTCATCGCTGCGACCGGCGGCGACATGGATGCCTTCGGGACCGCCGACCGGCTCGCCGGCTACGCCGGTCTGGCCCCGGCACCACGAGACTCCGGCCGCGTCAGCGGGAACCTCCGCAGACCCCGTCGATTCCACCGCGGACTGCTCAACGCCATGTATCTCTCGGCCCTGTCGAGCCTGAAGAGCTGCCCGGCCTCGAAGGCGTACTACGCGCGCAAGCGCGCCGAAGGCAAGGGACACAAGCAGGCGCTGTTGGCGCTCGCCCGCCGCCGTGTCAACGTCCTGTGGGCCATGATCCGCGACGGAGCGTGCTACCAAGCCACACCACCAGTCACGGCAGCGGCTTGACATCAGCATTGGGAAGCCTTTCGGACAGGGTGGCGCAGGCGGCTGCGATGCGTGCGCAGGCTTCGGTGAGGAGCTCCGTGGAGGTGGCGAACGAGATACGGAAGTAGCCGGGGGCGCCGTACGCGGCTCCGTGGATGACCGCCACCTGCCGGCTCTCCAGGAGGTGGCGTGCGAAGTCCTCGTCGTTCTCGATCCGGACGCCCGCGGGGGTGAACGTGCCGATGTACGGCCGGCAGTCGACCAGGAGGTAGAAGCCGCCGCTGGGCGTGGTGCAGCTCAGCCCCGGTGTCTCGGCGATGAGTTTGACCGTGGTGTCGCGCCGCGCCCGGTAGAGGTCGACGGTCTCCCGTACGAAGTCCTGCGGCCCCGTCAGCGCCGCGGCGGCCGCTGCCTGGCTCACCGAGGACGGGCACGAGGAACTCTGCGACTGGAGCGTGTTGATCGCGGTCACCAGGTCCGCCGGGCCCGCTCCGTAGCCGATGCGCCACCCGGTCATCGCGTACGTCTTGGACACGCCGTTGGTGAGGAAGACCCGGTCGGCCAGGCGTGGTTCCACCGCCGCGAGGGACAGGCTGTCCCCGTTGTCGTACCAGATCTCGTCGTAGATCTCGTCGGTGAGCACGCGGACGTTCGGATGGTCCAGCAACACCTCGGCGAGGGCCTGGAGTTCGCCGGGGGTGTAGGCGGCGCCGGTCGGGTTGCCGGGGGTGTTGAGGACGACCCAGCGGGTGCGTTCGGTGAGTGACGGGCGGAGGCGGCCGGGCGTCAGCTTGAAGCCGTCCGCCTCCGGGCAGTCGACGATGACGGGGGTGCCGTCGTTGGCGAGGACCATGTCCGGATAGGACACCCAGTACGGTGCCGGGACGACGACCTCGTCCCCCGCGTCCAGGGTGGCCATCAGGGCGAGGAAGATGACCTGCTTGGCTCCGCCGCCGACGGTGATCTGGCGGTCGGTGTACTCCAGTCCGTGCCGCTGCCGGAGCTTCCCGGCGATCGCGGAGCGCAGCCGTGGCGTGCCGTTCACGGGGGTGTACTTGGTCTCGCCCGCCTCGATCGCGTCGATCGCGGCGGCCTTGACGTGGGCGGGGGTGTCGAAGTCGGGCTCGCCGACGGTCAGGTCGAGGATGGTGAGCCCCTGACTCTTGAGTTCGCGCACGCGTTGCGCCGCCGCCGTGCTGGGCGAGGGCTTGATGCGGCGGACCCGCTCTGCCGTGTCCATGTGCTCAGCCCTCCCGGCGTTCGAAGTTGAGGCCGCCGGGGACCTGGAACGTGGGGAGGATCTCGACGTGGCCTATGTTGACGTGCCGCGGTGTGTCGACGGCGAACTCGATGGCATCGGCGATGTCCTCGGGCTTGAGGGACTCGTAGCCGTCGTAGAACCGCCGCTGCGCCTCCTCCATGTCGCCGAGCAGGCGGCCGAAGATCTCGGTCTCCACGCGGCCCGGGCAGATCTCGGTGACGCGGATCCGGCGGCCGTAGCCGTCCACCCGCAGCTGGCGCGAGAGGGTGTGCACGGCCGCCTTGGTGGCGTGGTAGACGGTGTTGCCGCCGAAGTTGTAGACGCCGGCGATGGAGCTGATGTTGACGATGTGGCCGAGGTCGCGCTCCACCATGCCGGGCATGAGCAGGCGCACCAGGTGCAGGACGGCCTGGATGTTGACGGCGACCTGCTCGTCGACGGCGAACTCGTCGGCGGTGAGGATGTTGCCGGTGCGTGAGACGCCGGCGTTGTTGACGAGGACGTCGATCTCCAGGCCGTCCAGCGCTGCGGTCAGCGCCTCGGTGTCGGTGATGTCGACGGCGTGCGGGACGCAGCCGGTGGCGTCGGCGAGGGCTTCGAGGCGATCCGCGTTGCGTGCCACGGCGTGGACCTCCAGGCCGCGCTTGGCGAGTCGCTCGACCACTACGGCTCCGATGCCGGTCGACGCTCCGGTGACGAGAGCGGTGCGGTAGTCGGAGATGGGCATGCGGGGGTGCTCCTTGCTGGGCGTGGGGGCGGTCAGGCGTCGCGCAGGGGCAGATGGGCGCGGTCCTTGACCCGGGACACGGCGACGAGGGTGCCGAGGGCGGTGAGGACGGCGTAGTAGGCCGGCATGTGGACGTCGCCGGTGCGGGCGATGAGGTAGGTCATCAGCAGCGGGGCCGTGCCGCCGAAGAGCGCGGCGGAGACGTTGTAGCCGAGGCCGTAGGCGGAGTAGCGCACCCTGGTCGGGAAGAGCTCGACGAGCAGGATGTGGATGACGCCGGTGTGCCCGGCGAACACGACGGCCATGAGGCACGCGCCGACGACGGCGAGGGCGACGTTCCCGGTGCCGATCAGCAGGTAACAGGGCACGCCCGCCAGGGCCATGGCGATGGCGGCACCGGCGATGACCTTCTTGCGGCCGACCCGGTCGGACAGCCGGCCCATGTAGGGGATGGCGATACAGATCGCGACCAGGCTGGAGGCGGTGACGAGGAGTCCCTGGACCTGGCCGAAGTGCAGCTCGTTGGTCATGAAGGTGGGCATGTAGCTGAACAGGACGTAGTAACCGGAGCCGTTCATCAGAGGGATGAACAGGGCCAGCAGCATGGCGCGGCGGTGTTCGGCGGAGGTGAAGGCCTCCTTGAGGGGGTTCCTGGACAGGCCGCCCTCTTCCTTCAGGCGGTTGAAGTTGGGGGTGTCGCTGATGCGCTTGCGGATGTAGATGCCGGTGATGCCGAGCGGCACGGCGAGCAGGAAGGGGATGCGCCAGCCCCAGGACTCCATGCGTTCGGCGCCGAGCCCGCTGGTCATCGCGGCGGCTATCAGGGTGCCGGTGAGCAGGGAGAGGAAGGAGGCGATCTGCGCGTAGCTGGTGTAGAGGCCGCGCTTGCCCTCGGGGGCGTGTTCGGCGAGGAAGCTCATGGCGCCGGACGCCTCACCGCCGACGGAGAAGCCCTGGGCGACGCGCAGCAGGATCAGCAGGACGGGCGCCGCGACGCCGATGCTCGCGTAGGTGGGCAGCAGACCGATGGCCGCGGTGGCGACGCTGATGAGCAGGATGACGAAGACCAGCATCCGCTGGCGCCCGATGCGGTCGCCGAGGTGGCCGCAGATGACGCCGCCGAGGGGGCGGAAGAAGAAGGAGACGGCGTAGCCGAGGAACACCAGCTGGATGGCGCTGTCGGAGCCGGGGAAGAAGACGGCGGCGAGGGTGCCGGCCATGAAGCCGAAGATGCCGTTGTCGTAGAGCTCGGCGAAGATCCCGACGCACCCGGCGAGGGTGATCTTCCGGGCGGTTCTGGAGTCGACGGTGTTGGGGACGGGTCGAGCGGCCACGGTGCTCATGGCGTCTCCTGTCTGGTGCAGGACATGGGGTGGAGGGGCGAAGGGCGGGAACAGGTGAGCGGGGAAGGGGTTGTCAGCCGCCGTCGGGAGCGCGGATGCGCAGGGCGTCGAAGGCCGTGCGGACGCGGGTTCTCAGTGCGTCGACGGCGCCTCGCTGCGCGCGGTGGGCGGTGACGGCCTGTTCGAGAGTGCGGTGGCGGAAACGGATGGTCTGCCCGGGGCGTACCTGCCCGAGTGCGGACAGGCCGGTGGCGGTGACGACGGCGAGGACGGGGTAGCCGGCCGTGACGCCGCGGCCGCGGTGCAGCACGAGGAGTTCGTCCCCGGCGGGAACTTCGACGGCGCCGACCGGGACGCCGCGGGAGAGGATCTCGCCCTGGGTGACGCGGCGGGGCAGGCGGTCGCCGCGCAGCCGCAGGCCGATGTGATTGCTCTGCGGGCTGACCGTGAAGGGGGTGCCGAACAGGCGGGGTGCTGTGTCCCCGAACTCGGCCCGGTCGGGGCCGTCGGTGACGTCGATGATCCAGGTGGAGGGGAACGGGGGGACGGGGGCGCGCAGGCGGAAGAGCGGTATGCGTGAGTAGGGGTGGTCGAAGGCCGGGCAGGTCCTGCGGAGGCGGAGTTCGGCGCCGTCGCGCAGGGCGGGGCCGAACCCCAGGATGGTGTCGGGGGCGCAGCTTCCCTGGAGGTAGTCGGCTTCGAAGGAGCCGAGCACGGCCAGGTAGACGCGCAGGCCCTGGTGGATGCCGGTGACGCGGAGGGTGTCGCCGGCGCGTACCGGGACCGGCTCCCACATCGGGCGGGCGGACCCTTCGACGGTCACGTCGGCGGGGGCTCCGGTGACGGCGACGAGGATGTCGGCGGAGGGGACGCAGGCGAAGTCGAGAGCCGTGATCTCGAGCAGGGGGGCGTGTTCGTCGTTTCCGCACAGGACGTTGGCGACGCGTGCCGAGTGCTGGTCGGCGGCTCCGCCCACGGGCAGTCCGTAGCGTGAGCGGCCGATGCGGCCGAGGTCCTGCACGGTGGTGATGCCCGCGGTGCGGACGGTGAGGGTGTCAGCCATGGCAGGCCGCCAGCGGGGTGTCGGCGTAGTCGTTCCACCGGTCCGGGGTGATGGGGACGAAGCGGAAGGTGTCGCCGGGCCGGTAGGGGGTGATCGGGTCGCTGTGCAGGTCGAGGACGCGCAGCGGGGTGCGCCCGAGGAGCGGCCAGCCGCCGGGCGACGGCATCGGGCAGATCACCGCCTGCCGGCCGGCGACGGCGACCACGCCGGGGTCGACGCGGGTGCGGGGCGAGGCCAGCCGCGGCACCGGCGCCGGGAAGGGGGGCCCGTCCATCATCGGCGCGCCGGCGGGGGCGCCGAGGCAGCGCACGGTGAGGTCGGATCCGCAGTGCAGGTCGACGACTTCGCTCTCGGTCAGGCCGAGTCGGGCGGCGACCTCGGGGAGGTCGGGTCCGTGTTCGCCGCCGTAGACGACGGGGACGACGAAGTGCCGGGGCGCTGTCGTCGGGCCGGGTTTGGGCCCGAGCCGGGCGGCCTCGTGCCACAGGACGCGCCGGACGGTCTCGTGGTCGGTGTCGGTGCAGTCGAACTCCACGAGCAGGGCGTCGTAGGTGGGCACGACGCCCTGGACTCCGGTGAGGCGGACGGCGTCCAGGGCGTCGGCCAGGACGTGGACGAGCCGCCAGGCGTCCTCGGTGTCCAGACCCACGGCCTTGGCGACCAGGGCGGAGTCACCGCAGTCCGTGATCGTGAGGTTGCCGTTCATGCCGAGGCGCCTTTGCCGCTCAGTACGTCGTCGAGAGGGGCGATCCGGACGCCGGCGGCGAGGAGCTGTTCGCGGATCCGGCGGGCCAGCGCGATGGCTCCGGGGGTGTCGCCGTGCAGCAGGACGGTGTCGCAGCCGACGGGGAGGTCCTTGCCGCCGGTGCTGCGGATGACGCCCTCGGTGACCATCCGCAGGGTGCGCCGGGCGATCTCGTCCGGGTCGTGGATCACCGCTCCCGGTTCGGAGCGCGGGACGAGGGCCCCGTCGTCGCGGTACGCGCGGTCGGCGATACCGACGATGCCCACGCGCAGTCCGCGGGCGCGGGCGGCGTCGGCCAGCTCACCGTCCTGCGCGAGGACGACCAGCGAGTCGTCCAGGGCGGCGACGGCGTCCACGACGGCACGGGCGTAGTCGGCGCGTACCGCGACCAGGTTGCCGAGGCGTCCGTGCGGGGCGACGTGACGGACCCGGGTGCCGTGCGCGACGGCGAACGCCTGGAGGGCGCCGACCTGGTACAGCACATCGGTACGGACCTCCTCCGGCGTGAGGTCCATCGCCCGGCGGCCGAAGCCGACCAGGTCCGGGAAGCTCGGGTGGGCGCCGACGGCCACCCGCTTCTCCACGCAGTGCCGGACGGTGGTGTCCATGATGCGCGGATCGCCGGCATGGAACCCACAGGCGATGTTCGCCGATGTCAGCATCTCCAGGAGTGCTTCGTCGTCTCCCATCGAATAGGCACCGAAGCCCTCGCCGAGATCGGCGACGAGGTCAACCATGTGGGTCATGACGTCCTCCGCTGGGAGATATGAGAAAGGAGGGCCGTGATAGCCGGAAAAACAGACGCGATCCCTGGGAACCGATTCGACTTCGGATTTTCCGAGCGGTTCCGGGGCTGGATGTTCCGCTCAACTTAAGCCCGTACTCGCGTGGCCGCCAATACATGTTCGCTTTGGCGTTATCACGAACCGATATGACAGAGCTCACATCTGGGCTCACCGAGGCTGGGTTTCGGGACGGGGCGCTCCCTACGATGAGGCTCCGCTCCGAGGGAAGGCCCGCATGGACACCAGGCGTCTCTACTCGTTCATCAAGATCATCGATGCGGGGAGCATCACGCGTGCGGCCGACATCCTGCACATCGCGCAGCCGGCGCTCAGTCAGCAGCTGTCCGCGCTGGAGGCGCAGTTCGGGCAGCAGTTGCTGATCCGCAGCAAACGCGGCGTCGCCCCGACCGAGGCCGGCCGGGCGCTGTACCGGCACGCCCAGCTGATCCTGCGGCAGGTGGACCTCGCTCACGCCGCCGTCTCCGTCTCCGGACGGGCGCCCGCCGGCAGCGTGTCCGTGGGGCTCGCGCCGTACAGCCTGGGCGCGGCTCTGGCGCTGCCGCTGCTGAAGAGCGTGCGCGAGCGCTACCCGGAGATCCTGCTGCACATCAACGAGAACTTCGGCGGCGTGATCAGTGAGGCGATCATGACCGGCCGGATGGACATGGCGTTCATCTACGGGGCCGGTCCGCTGCGGGGCGTGCAGTTCGAGCCGTTGCGGACCGAGGACCTGTTCCTGATCGGCGCGCCCGGCGGGACGGCGACGCAGGGGGCGGGCGAGGTCGACCTGGACGAGCTCAAGGACGTGCCGCTGCTGCTGCCCAGCCGCATCCACACGATCCGGCAGGTGGTGGACGCCGCATTCCAGCAGGCGTCGCTGCTGCCGAACGTGGTGGGCGAGGTGGAGTCCGCGCTGACGCTCGTCAACGCCGTCGACGCGGGCCTCGGTGCCACCGTCCTGCCCTGGTCGGCGGCGCGCGCCATCCTCGACGTCCGTTCCCTGTCCGTGCGCCGCATCGTGAATCCCGTGATCCAGGTCAAGCTGTCATTGGTGACCTCGGACAACCAGCCCCTCTCGGAACCCGCCCTGGCGGTGCACGACCTGTTCCTCGAACTCATCACTGTTTTCGACGAGACGCCGCACGAAGAATGAAGAATAAGGAACGGCAATGGCGTCACACGAAAACTCTATTTGTTTCCGATGGCCGTCGCGGCTAGCTTTCTGCGAAATTCGCTGCCCTGGAGACATGAATGAAGAAGCGTGTGCTCGCCACCCGTGAGAATCTGCCCGGCAAGGGCCTGGACCGGCTGTCCGGGGCGGCGGAGGTGGTGGCCTGGCCCGGCGACGGCAAGCCCGGCCCCCCGGACCTCGCCGCGCTGGCACCCGGAGTGAGCGGCGTCCTCGCCCTGGGCAACGACCCGGTGGACGGCGCGCTGATGGACGCCGCCGGCCCCTCGCTGCGGGTCGTCGCGCTGGCGAGCATGGGCTTCGACAACGTCGACCGCGCGGCCGCCGCGGAGCGCGGCATCGTCGTCACGCACACCCCGGGGGTCCTCGCCGAGACCACCGCCGACCTCACCTTCGCCCTGATCCTCGCCGCCCGCCGCCGGATCGGCGCCGCCGCGACGAGCCTCGCGGACGGCTCCTGGGGCCTGTTCCGGATGCACGACTACCTCGGCCTGGACGTCCACGGGGCCACGCTCGGACTGATCGGCTACGGCCAGATCGGCCGCGCGGTGGCCCGCCGGGCCCAGGGCTTCGGTATGCGCGTCCTCCACCACGACCCCTACGCGTCCGACGACGACCTGTCGGCGTCGGTCGATCTCGCCACGCTCCTGGCCGAGTCCGACGTCGTGTCGCTGCACGTACCGCTCACCGAGGAGACCCGGCACCTCGTCTCGAAGCGCGAAATGGCCGCCATGAAGCCCACGGCCACGCTCGTCAGCACCTCGCGCGGTGGTGTCGTCGACGAGGAGGCTCTGCTGGCCGCGGTGCGCGAGGGACGACTGCACTCCGCCGGACTCGACGTCTTCGAGCGTGAGCCGATGGGCGAGGAGCTGTCACCGCTCGTGGCGGAGCCGCACGTCGTCACCCTGCCGCACATCGGGTCGGCCACCGAGAGCACCCGGGCCGCCATGGTCGGCCTGGCGGTCGACAACATCCTCGACGTCCTCGCCGGACGCCCGGCCCGTACCCCGCTGCCCGGCACCCCGGCGGTGCGGGTCTGAGCTACGCGGAGAGGGAGCGGGGGCGCAGGTCGGTCCAGTGGGACTCGACGTACTCCAGGCACGCCTCCCGGGTGTTCTCGCCGAAGACGATCGTCCAGCCCCCGGGCACCTCGGCGAAGGACGGCCAGAGGGAGTGCTGGCCCTCCTCGTTCACCAGGACCAGGAACCGGCCTTCGTCGTCGTCGAAGGGGTTGGTGCTCATGCTGAGTGCCTCCTCGGAACGTCAACATTAGGTTAGCCTGGCCTAATTGACAGGAGCTTAGCCGTCGTTCCTCCCTCTCACAAGGAGACGTTCATGCGTCCGGTCACGGCCGACATGGAGAGCGCCTTCGCCGGGTTCGGGCTGCCCGGCGCACCCGGCACGGACACGTTCTGGGCGGCGGTGGGGGCGCCCGCGTCGATCCCCCACGACGACGGTGGCTGGGTGACCCTGTTCCTGTGGCGCGGGTCGGCGGCGAGCGTCGACTTCGAGAGCCGGCCGGGCCCGGTTCCGCTGCGCCGCTGGGGCGGCACGGACTGCTGGTACGCCGAGGTGCACATGCCCGCGCGGCTGCGGGTGACCTACCGGTTCCTCGCGGACGACGGGGCGTACGCCGACCCGTTCAACCCGGCGGGCGCGGGCGGCGAGCGGTCCATCGCCGCGACCCCGGACGCCCCGGCGCAACCGCACTGGCCGGTCGTCGGCGCCGATGCCGTCCTGCCCCTCCCCCGCACCCGGATTCGCTGGGCCGGTGAACGGCTCGGCGGACGGCGGACCGTACACCTGCACCCGGTGGGCGGCGGCGGACCGGTGGTGTTGCTGCTCGACGGCGACGACTGGCTGTATCTGCACCCGGCCATGACCGCGTTCGACTCCGCCGTCGCCAGTGGCGAGATGCCCCCGGTGACCCTGGTCTTCCTGCCGGCCAAGGACAGGGCGGCCGAGTTCACGTGCGCCCCCGAGCTGTGGGAGGCGGTGCGGGACGAGCTGTTGCCGCTGGTGGCGGAGTCCGGCGTGCCAGCCGACCCGGGCCGGCTGGTGGTCGCCGGGCAGAGCCTCGGCGGGCTGAGCGCGGTGTACGCGGCACTGGAGTTCCCGGACCTGGTGTCCCGTGTCGCCTGCCAGTCGGGCTCGTTCTGGTGGACGCCCGAGGCCATGGACCTGCCGGACCCCTTGGGCGGCCCGGTGGGCGGAACCATCGCCGCACGTCTGCGGCGGCAGCCCGAACTGTCCGGCCTGCGGGTCGCGTTCGATGTCGGGGAGCACGAGACACGGATGCTGCCCCACTGCGAACTGACCGAGTCCCTGACGGAACGGGCCGGCGCGACCGTACGGGTCTCGCGATCGGCTGCCGGCCACGACCGGGCGGCCTGGCGGCACGCCCTGCTCAGGGATGTCGCCTGGGCCCTCGGCTGACACTCACCGCGCGACCGCCAGACAGTAGTCCTCGTCGGTGGCGAGGAGATTCCGGTGGGTGTCCTCGGCCGTGATGACTCCGTCGTCGAGGACGAGGACCCGGTCGGCCGCGTCCAGGAGGGCCGGGCTGCTGGTGAGCACGAGGGTGGTGCGTCCGCGGCGCAGCTCAGCGACGTGGCGTGCGATGAGCTGTTCGGTGACCGCGTCGACGGCCGTCGTCGGGTCGTGCAGCACGAGGATGTCCGTGTCGGCCGCCAACGCCCGGGCCAGGGACAGCCGTTGGCGTTGCCCACCGGAGAGGTTGGCGCCGCGGTCGCGGACCCCGTAGTCGAGTCCCTCCCGGTGGAGGGCGACGACATCCGTCAGCATGGACGCCTCCACGGCCTCGGGGACGGTCCGGCTGGTGCCCGACGGGTCGATGTTGGTGCGGAGGGTGCCGGCGAAGATCTCGCCGTCGTACGGGTTCACCAGCATGTGCTCACGCACCGCCTCGATCGACAGGTCCGCGAGCTCCTGCCCGCCGACCCGTACCGCTCCCTCGTACGCGTCGGGCGGGACGTTCCCGGCCAGGACCGACGCGAGGTCGGCCGCCAGGCGCGGCCGGTAGGCGGCGACCGCCACGAACTCCCCTGCGGGCACCTGGAACTTGAGGCCGCGCAGAGTTCCGTACCGGACACCGTCGAGCTCCAGGTTCCCGCCCGGGGCGGGGCGTTCCGATCCCGGGGTGGTGACCGGCGGCGCGGTCAGGACCAGGGCCATCCGCGCGGCGGAGGCGCGTGCGATCATCACGTACTTGGGCATCTCGGAGAACAGCCTGAGCGGTTCCATGATGAACTGCGCCAGTCCCACGGCCATGACCAGTTCGCCGATGTTGATCTGCCCGTCGAACGCCAGCCAGCCGGCCATCAGGGTCACGGCGCCGGCCAGGACCGCGTTGAGGGCCAGTGCGGCGCCCGCGTAGGCGCCGTTCACCTTGGCGACGGTGATCGCCTGGAGCTTCGCCTCCGTGCTGACGTTCCGGTAGGACCGGAACGCGGCGTGGTTGCCGCCGAAGCCGTGCAGCGGGCGCAGACCGGTGATCAGGTCGGCGACCTTCGCGCCCGCCCGGGCCACCCGCGCCTGCTGTTCCTGCGTGCTGGAGCCGATCCGCCTGGACAGCACGCTCAGGACCGACATGATCGCGCCGGTGCCGACGATGACCAGCAGACCGAGCCGGATGTCGGCCAGGCCCAGCGCGACCGCCGCGACGGCCACCGCGACCAGCGAACTGATGAGCAGCGGCACCACCTCGATGATGTCGGCGGTCTGGTCGGCGTCCTCGGTGGCGATGGTCAGCACCTCCCCCGACTTGAGGTCGACGTCCCGGGCCACCGGCTGGAGTCCGCAGGCGGCGACCCGCACCCGCCAGCGGTGTGCCTCGGTCGTGTTGGCCTTCTGCAGGACGCGCATCCCGAACCGCCAGGACAGCGACACGGTCGTGATGATCACGGCCAGCGCGGCGATCGACAGGCCGAGCGAGCCGGGGTTCCGGTCCCGCATGGTGTGTTCGACGATCAGGCCGAGCGCGATCGGGAAGGCCGTCTCGCCCGCCTGGTAGAGGCCCATGAGGACGGTGCCCCAGACCATGGCACCGAGGTTGCGGCGCAGAGCGGTGCGGAGGATGGCGGCCCCCGGGCGGGGCCGCTGCGAGTCAGGACTGGTCATCGAGGTGGCGGGCCATCGCTTCCGGGGTGCGCAGGGTGAAGAGGTCTCGGATCGTGATCACCGGTCCGTACTCGCGGCGGAGCATTCCGACGAGACGTACCGCCAGCATGGAGTGTCCTCCCAGGGACACGAAGTCGCTCACCGCGCTCACCTCGTCGTCGTCCAGGTCCAGAGCCTCGGCGAAGAACTCGCACACCACGGTCTCGGTCGCGGTCCGGGGGCCGCGCTCCCCCGCCGTGGTGAGCGCGCCCAGCGGCTTGGCCTCCGGCAACGCCTTCGTGTCAGCCTTCCCGTTGACCGTGAGCGGGATGCTGTCGACCTGGGCGTAGTGCGTCGGCCGCAGGAAGTCGGGCAGTGCGGAGCCCGCTTCGGCGGCGACCGTCGCCAACTCCCCGTCTTCCAGTACGAGATAGGCGGCCAGCCGGTACGCGCCGTCGACCTGCGGGTCGGGCTGGGCGACCGCGGCGGCGAACCGCACCGCCGGGTGCGCGGCGAACACCGCCTCGACCTCGCCGGGTTCGACGCGGTGACCCCGGATCTTGACCTGCTGGTCGGTGCGGCCCAGGTACGCCAGGTTGCCGTCGGGTCGCCGCAGCACCAGGTCCCCGGTGCGGTACATGCGCTCGCCCGGGGCCCCGAACGGGCAGGCCACGAAGCGGTGCGCGGTCTGGCCCGGCTGCCCCAGGTAGCCGCGCGCGATGCCGACGCCCGACACGTACAGCTCGCCGGGGACACCGTCCGGGACGGGCCGCAGCCACGGGTCCAGCACGTACACGTCGGTGTTGTCGATGGCCACGCCCACCACCGGGTCATGGCACTCGAAGGTGCCGACGCCCAGGGTGTTGATGGTGTACTCGGTCGGTCCGTACAGGTTGTAACCGACCGTCCCCTCGGTCTCCGCGAGCCGCTGCCACAGCACCGGGGTGACGGCCTCACCGCCGAGGAGCACCAGCGCCGGCCGTCGCTCCGGGTCGGCCAGCAGCCCCTCGCCGACCAGCTGTTGCGCGTAGGTCGGCGTCACGTTGACGACGTCGATCCCGTGCTCCAGGCAGTACGCGACGAGGCGGGGCGCGTCACGGCGCAACTCCTCGTCGCAGATGTGCACTTCGTGCCCGTCGGCCAGCCACAGCAGCTCTTCCCACGACATGTCGAACGCGAAGGACACGGTGTGCGCGATCCGGAAGACCCGGTGCCCGTGCTGAGCCAGCACCGGTTCGAAGATGCGGCGCTGATGGTTGGTCAGCATGTTGGTGAGACCGGCGTACTCGGTCACCACGCCCTTGGGCTTCCCGGTCGAGCCGGAGGTGTAGATCGTGTACGCGGGGTGACGCAGCCGGTCGGGGTCGTCCGGTGCGAACCTCACGAACGGCTCGGCCGCCGGGAGGGGCCGGTCCAGTTCGATCAGATCGCCGGTCAGCCGCGGCGACACCGCGCTCACCGTGAGGATCACGTCCGGGCGGGCGTCCTCGACGATCGCGGCGATCCGCTCGTCCGGGTGGTCCAGCTCCAGCGGCACGTACGCGGCGCCGACGCGCAGCACGGCGAACAGCGCCACGATCGAGTCCAGGGAGCGCGGGATCGCGAGGCCCACGGTCGTCTCGGGACCGAGGCCACGCCCGGCGAGCACACCCGCCACCGCGCGGCTGCGGTCGCGCAGTTCGGCGAAGGACATGGCCGAGCCGTGGGCGACCAGCGCCACCCGCCGCGGGTCGCGGTCGGCCGCCCGGTCGAACCGGTCGACGACGGTGTCCGTGCCGACGTCCGTGCGCTCACCCGGCGAGGGCCGGGGCCCCACCCCCCGCAACGCGCCGACCGGTCCGGTCGCCCGCGCCAGGTCTTCGAGTACCCGCAGGTAGTCGTCGAGGAGGCACTGGGCGTCCGCGGTGTCCCCGTGGCGGTACTCCAGTTTGACCGTGAGCCGGTCGCCGGGCGTGACGACCCAGGTGAACGGATAGTGGGTGGAGTCGTCGGCCCGCACCGAGGTGATGCCGTGCCGGGCGTTCATCTCGGCGAACGCGTCCATGTCCAGGAAGTTCTGGAGCACGAACAGGTTGTCGAAGAGGGTGTCGTGCCCGCCGGCCCGCTGGATCTCGCCGAGCCCCAGGTGCTCGTGCTCCATCGTCGCCCCCCTGGCCGCCTGCACGGCCGACAGGTACTCCCGGACGGCGTCGTCCGGCCGGGCCCGGGTCCACATGGGCACGGTGTTCAGCAGCACGCCGACGATGCCGGACAGCCCCTCGCCCTCCCGGCCGGAGACGGTCACGCCGAACACGGCGTCACCGCGGCCCGTGCGGGCCCCCAGCAGCAGGCCGAACGCACCGGTCAGCACCGAGTTGAGCGTGACGCCGTGCGTCCTGGCCGCTTCCCGCAGCAGGTCCGACCTCTCGGCGGACAGGGTGTGCACGAGGGCGCGCGGCAGGTCGTCGGAGAGGGCCGGTGCCGGTCCCGCGAGCAGCGTCGGGCCGGAGAGCCCGGCCAGGTGCTCCGCCCAGAAGCGTTCCGACGCGGCGGGGTCCTTGGTGTGGAGCGCCCGCGCGTGGTCCTCGAAGCTCGGCGTGGCCGGTGCCGGAACCAGCGGCTCGCCCGCGAGGACAGCCTGATAGGCGTCGAACAGGTCCCGCAGCACGATCTCGCGGGACCAGCCGTCCCACAGCAGCAGGTGGTAGCTCAGCAGCAGGCCGTCGCGGTCGTCGGGCAGCCGCACCACGGTCATCCTGATCAGCGGCGGCTCGGCCGGGTCGAATCCCGTGTCCCGGTCGCGCAGGCGCAGGGCGTCGACCTCCGCCTCCGTGGACAGGGCGATCGTACGGACGTCGACGCGCCGGCCGGGCGCGAGGACCTGCACCGGGTTTCCGTCCTCGCCGGTGCTGAAGCCGGCGCCCACGACCGGGTGCCGGGCGATGACGTACGCCATCGCCTGGGCCAGGGCGTCGGTGTCCAGGCGCCGGTCGAACGTGAACCAGCTCTGTGCGACGTAGTGTCCGGCCGGACCCGCCATCTGCGCCTGGAAGAACAGGCCCCGCTGGAGCGGGGTGACCGGAGCCGTGCGCTCGGCCGTCGCGGAGGCGTCCGCCAGGCCGTGCAGGGCACCGAGCCAGTGTTCGGTGATCTCGTCGGGGACGCCCTCGGCGAGGGTGAAGGCCGCGTGCAGGCTTCCGGTGTCCTCGTCGAGCCACGCGTTGACCTCGACGGCGTACGGGCTGCCCTGGTCGCCACCGGTGAGGCGCAGTGCCTGGGACTCGCTGCCCCGGCCGAGGTAATTGAACAGCACCTGCGGGCGGGCGGTGAGCAGCGGTGCGGTCTGCGGGTTGAGGTAACGGAGCATGCCGTACGTGAGGTGTGCGCGCTCGTCCGGCTGGCGTTCGGAGATCTCGCGCGCCGCCGCGACGGGGTCGGTGTGCGCGGTGAGCCGTACGGGGGCGATCGCGGTGAACCAGCCGACCGTGCGGGTGTAGTCGTGGTGTTCGAGGAGCGGGACCCGGCCGTGCCGCTCCAGCTCGATCGCGAGGTCGGTGGGCGTCTGCTGGACGCGGGTGAGTGCGGTGCGCAGGGCACCGCACAGCAACTCGGTGAGGCCGACACCGAGCACGGCGGGCGCGGTACGGGTCACGCGGTCGCTCACGTCGGGCGCGAGGACGATGGTCGTCTCACGCAGACCGCCGGCGACGGGCAGCAGCAAAGGCGCCTGGAGTGTGCTGACCCAGTGCCCGAGGTGGTCGAGCGCGTGGGCGGCCCGCAGCGTCAGCGCTTCGGCGTACTCGGCGTAGGACGTGGTCGGCGGTGCCAGGGGCACCCCGCACAGGGCGGTGGTCAGGTCGTCCAGCAGGATCAGCCAGGACACCGAGTCGACGGCGAGGTGGTGCACGGTGACCACCAGGGTCCGGGTCGGCTCCAGCCAGGAGAACGCGACGACGTCCCCGGACTCGGGGTCGAGGCGTCCGGCGGCCTCGTTCGCCGCCGTCGTGGCGTCGGTCGTGTCCGGCCGTGCCACGGTGACCGGGTGAGCGGGTTCGGTGCGCAGGGCCCATACGCCGTGCTCGGTGCTGAGCCGCAGCCGTAGGGCGGGGTGCGTGGCGACGAGGGCGTTCGCGGCGTGCTGGGCGTCCGTGAAGGCGGTTCCCTCGGGGGCCTTGAGTGCCCTGGCCTGCGCGAATCGAGTGAGTGAGCCACCCAGTTCGCGCTGGCGCAGGATGATCGGGGTCGGGGTGAGGGGGCCTTCCTCACGGTGAGCGGGGGCGGCGGGCTGAGTGGTGTTTGTCGCCAGGTGTTCGGTGAGGGCGCGTGGTGTCCTGAGCAGGAACACGTCCCGGGGTGCGATCGGCAGGCCGAGTGTTCGGGCCCTGTTCACGACCGTGATGGCGATGATGCTGTCGCCTCCGGCGTGGAAGAAGTCGGTGTCGGCGTCCGCTTCGGAGCCGGGCAGCGTCTGAGTGAAGATTCCGATCAGTGTGGCGAGCGTTGCGTCTTTGCCTGCGGGCGCGTCGGGGCTGGTCGCGCGGTTCCCCGCGCCCCTGAGGGCGTGCTCGGCCAGGGCGTTTCGGTCCAGCTTGCCGTTGACCGTCAGGGGCAGGGCATCGACCGGCAGCACTCGGCCCGGGACCATGTGGACCGGCAGTTTCTCCGACAGCCGGGCCGCGAGATCTCCCGGTACCCGGCCCACCACATGGGCGACCAGGTGATCGCCGGTGTCGGCCACTGTGACGGCCACGTCGACCACACCGTCCAGCTCCCGGATCGCGGACTCGACTTCCCCCAACTCGATCCGGAATCCTTTGAGTTGAACCTGGTCGTCGGCCCGGCCGATGAACTCCAGCTCGCCGTCGAGGGTCCGGCGGGCGAGGTCGCCCGTGTGGTACATGCGGGAGCCGTCGCCGACGAACGGGTTCGCCACGAACCGGGCCGCGGTGAGCCCGGGCCGGCCCAGGTAGCCGAGAGACACCTGGTCGCCGGCGACGTAGATGGCACCGACCCGGCCCGGCGGCACCGGCCGGAGCCGGTCGTCGAGCACATGGGTGACCAGGCCGGGGATCGGGCCGCCGATCGGACTGACGTCGTCGCCGCAGGCGAAGTCCTCGTCGGTCAGCACTCGGTGGGTGACGTGGACGGTGGTCTCGGTGATGCCGTACATGTTGACCAGCTCGGGCGAGGCGGTGCCGTACCGCTCGACCCAGTGGCGCAACCGTCCGAGGTCCAGGGCCTCACCGCCGAAGACGATCCGGCGCAGCGCGGTGAGCGGCTCGTCGGCATGCCGGTCGGCCTCGATGAACTGGTAGAAGGCCGACGGTGTCTGGTTGAGGACGGTGACCCCGTGCTCCCGGACCAGCCGGTGGAAGTCGACCGGGGAACGGGTGAGCCCGTGGTCGGGCACCAGCAGCTCACCGCCGTACGCCAGGGCGCCCCACAGCTCCCAGACCGCGAAGTCGAAGGAGAAGGAGTGGAACTGGACCCACACGTCGTTCGGGCCGAAGCCCATGTCGGGCTGGGTGTTGGCGAGCAGGGTCACCACGCTGGAGTGCGGGACGACGACTCCCTTGGGCCGGCCCGTCGATCCCGACGTGTAGATCACGTAGGCCGCGTCGTGCCGGCCCGCCTCGGACTCAGTGGCCTCTCCGGTCGGCGGTTCGTCTCCGGGCACGAGCAGCCGGGCCGATACACCCGCCCGGGCCAGCAGCTCCGTGAAGCGGTCCCGTTGGCCGGGATCGACGAGGACGACCTGCGGGGCGGAGTCGGCGAGGATGTACTCCAGCCGTTCGTCCGGGTGGGCCAGGTCCAGCGGTACGTACGCGCCGCCCGCGCTGACGACGGCGACCAGGGCGACGACCTGCTCCAGGGAGCGCGGGAAGGCGACGGCGACCCGCTTGCCCGGCCCGACACCGACCGTGCGCAGGGTCGAGGCCAAGTCGTCCTTCGCTTCGGCCAGTTCGCCGTACGTGAGTGACCGGGTGGCACCGTCCAGACCGCACTGGGTGACAGCGGTGGCCGCCGGGTCGCGGTGCGCGGCGGCGTCGAACAGGGCGCTCAGGGTTGTGGGCGTGACGTGCGCGGGCGGTCGTTCGCTCCCGCGTGCCAGGTCGTCGACCAGGGCGTCCGGCCGGGTGAGGAGGCCGGTGAGGGTCGAGCAGAACGTGCGCAGGAGGGTCCGGGCGCTCGCCTCGCGCAGCAGCTCACCGTCGTAGATCAGGTTGAAGCAGGGACGGCCGTCGGGTGCGCGCTCCACCACCAGCGTCAAGGGGTAGTGGGGGGCGCCCTCGTTCTCGATGCCGGTGATGACGAGAGTGTCGCCGGGCCGCCGCAGAGCGCCGGTGTCCGTCGCGAGGTCGAACACCACCAGGGTGTCGAAGAGGGGGCCGGCGTCGGCCTGACGGCCGATCCTCGCCAGGGAGACGTGCTGGTGCGGCAGCACCGCGCTCTGATGGTCCCGCACGGCTGCGAGCAGGTCGCCCCCTGTGGTCGTGCCGGTCCAGGCGGCCCGCACGGGGATCGTGTTGATGAACAGACCCACCATGTCCTCGATGCCGGGCACATCGGCGTCGCGTCCGGACACGGTCGAGCCGAAGACCACGTCGGTGCTGTGCAGAACGCCACCGAGGGTCACCGCCCAGGCGCTGTGCACGGCGACGCTCAGCGGTACTCCGGCCGACCGGGCTGCGGCGTCGACGTCGTCCTCCGGCTGCACGGCGGTCTCGGTGAAACGGTCGGAGGGGGTGTGTCCCTCGGCGACCAGCGAGGGGCGGGGCAGGTCGGCGAGTTGCTCGCGCCAGACGCGGTCGCTCTCGTCGTGGTCCCGTCCGGCGAGCCGGCGGACGTAGTCGGAGAAGCCACCGGTCGGGTGCACCGTTCCCGGCGCGTGGTACTCGGCCAGCAGCGCGCGCAGTATCGGCGGCACGGACCAGCCGTCGGCGATGATGTGGTGCACGGTCTGCACCAGGACGTCGCGGCCGGAGCCGGCGCGCACGAGTATGTACCGCATCAGCGGGCCGGTGGCCAGGTCGAATCCGGCGCGGCGGTCCCGCTCCGCGAGGTCGCGCAGCTCGGCGTCGGTGATGCCCGGGCGGTCCAGTGTGGTGAAGGGCGCCTCGGCACCGCTCTCCAGCACGGAGACCACGCGGCCGTCGGCGAGCGCCACGAACCGCGCGGCCAGGTTCGGGTACAGGGTGAACAGGCGGGTGGCCGCGGCCGCGAGCCGGTCGGCGTCCACCTCGCCGTCCAGGGTGAGGAGTTGCTGCTCGACGTAGGCGCCCGCGGAGTCGTCGTCGAAGACCGAGTGGAAGTAGAGGCCCTCCTGCAGCGGGGTCAACGGCAGGACGTCGCGCAGTGCCGGGCCGTCCAGGTCGTCGACATCGGCCTGGGTGAGTGGCACCAGGGGGAAGTCGCTGGGCGTGTGGCCGCCCTGGTCGAGTGCGGCCAGTCCGGTCAGGGCCGCCCGGAAGTAGCCGGCGAGGGCCGCGACGTCCTCGTCGGAGAACATGCCGTCGGGCCAGGAGATGGTGGTGACCAGTTCGTACCCGCCCGAGGCGGCGGGTTCGGCGATGGCGTTGAACTCCAGGGGGCGTGGCAGACGCATGCGCGGGTCGCGCTTCTCGCCCAGCTGGCCGGTGGTGCGCGCGGGTCGCCAGTCCCCCGAGGTGCCCGCGTCGAAGCGGCCGAGGTAGTTGAAGAGGACCTGCGGGGCCGGCGCGTCGAACTCGGTGTGCGTCAGGTAGCGCAGGGCGCCGTAGAAGACGCCGTTGTCCGGTACCTCGGCGAGATCTTCCTTGACCCTCTTGAGCGCGGCGGCCAGGTACTCGGGGGCCGTGAGGTCGGCCGCCGCACCGGGATCCACGATGACCGGGAACAAGGTGGTGAACCAGCCCACGGTCCGGGACAGTTCTGGTTCATAGCCGGCGGAGTCCGCCACGAATCGCGCCTCGCGGCCGTGGCCTTCGAGCTCGATGTGCGCGAAGGTCTGCGCCTGCCCGAGGTCGCGGCGCCGGCGGGCCAGGGTGACGGCGAGCGCGGTCAGCAGGACGTCGTTGACGCCCGCGTGGAACTTGGCGGGGATCTCGCCCAGCAGGGCGGCCGTGACGTCCGGGCCGACCGAGACGGTGCGGGTCCGTTCCGTTGCGACGGTGTCGGCCGCGGAGAGGGCACGTCTGCCGAGCGGTTCGTCGGCTCCCGGCAGGGGACGCCGGTAGAAGGAGCTGTCCGCGTCGAACGCCGCACGCTCCAGCAGCTGCGTCCAGCGCCGGAACGACGTGCCCACCGCGGGCAGTTCGACCGGTGTGCCCGAGGTGAGCTGCCGCCACGCCGTGGCCAGGTCCTCCATCAGGATCCGCCAGGACACGCCGTCGATCACCACATGGTGGGCGACCAGGACCAGTTGCCGTGCCGCGCGGCGCCAGACGGCACGCAGCATCACACCGTTCGTCGGGTCGAGCTCGTCGGTGGCGCGTGCGAGGCACTCGTCGAGCGGCCGGTCGCTCTCCTGCCACGGCGCGGCGGCTCGGTCGGCCTCCGGTATGTCGAAGCCGAAGCGGTCGCCGCGCACCAGCCTGGCCCTCAGCATGTCGTGCCGGCGCAGCAGCGCGGTGAGGATCTCGTCGAGGGCGCCGGCGGTCAGGTCCGCCGGGGTGTTCAGGACGACCGACTGGACGAAGCCGTCGATCGCGTCCGTGGTCTCGCCCAGCCACTGCACGACGGGTGAGCCGACGACGGGACCGGTGGCGACGTCGCGGTGGTCCATCGTGGCGGTGTCCTCGCGGCTCGCCACCGCCGCCAGCGCCCGCACCGTGCCGTGGGTGAAGATCTGCCGTGCCGTGACGTGGAGGCCGGTGTCGCGCAACGCGCTGAGCAGCGAGATCGCCAGGATGCTGTCTCCGCCGAGCTGGAAGAAGTCCTGGTCGGCACCGACCTCTTCGAGTCGCAGCACCGCCGCGACCGCGGCGGCGACCGCGCGCTCGTTCTCGGTCGCGGGCCGGCTCAGCTCGCCGGCTGTGGTGGTGGGCTCGGGCAGGGCGTTCCGGTCGAGCTTGCCGTTCGCGGTGAGCGGGAACTCCGTCATGACGACGATGTGGGCGGGCACCATGTACTCGACCATGTGGGCGGCGGCCCACGTCTTGACCTCGTCCGCGCGCAGGTCCTCGCGTCCGGCGGCCGGGATGACGTACCCCACGAGGTAGGTGCCGCCCGCCGTGTTCTTCTTCGCGACGACGCAGGTGTGCCGTACGCCGGGGTGCTCCGCCAGACCGATCTCGACGTCCTCGATCTCCAGCCGCATGCCGCGGATCTTGATCTGGTTGTCGGCCCGTCCGAGGAAGTCCAGTGATCCGTCCGGGGCGAACCGCGCGAGGTCTCCGGTGCGGTACAGCCGGGAGCCGTCGTCGGCGAAGGGGTTCGCCACGAACCGGGAGGCCGTCAGGCCGGGAGCGCCCACGTATCCGCGACCGAGGAGGAATCCGCCGACGTAGAGTTCGCCACCGGCTCCGACCGGGACGGGGCGCAACTCGTCGTCCAGTACGTACAGCTGGGTGTTGGGATTGGCCTTGCCGATCGACGTGGACAGGCGTTCCGCCGCTCCCCGGTAGATGACGTGGCTGACGCCGATCGTCGTCTCGGCCGGGCCGTAGCCGTGGTACATGGGGATGTCGAGCCTGGCGCGGAACCGCTCGTACAGCTCCGGGGTCAGTACCTCGCCGCCGCACCACACGTGCCGCAGACTGTTCAGCTTCCCGGAGTCGCCGGCGATCTCCAGCAGCACGTCCAGCATGGACGACACCAGGTAGGTGAAGGTGACGCGCTGCTCGGCGATCACGCTCAGCAGGTGGTGCGGGTCGCGTTCGCCGCCGGGCCGCAGCACCACCAGCCGGGCGCCGCTCACCAGCGGCAGGAAGATCTCGTTGATGGAGATGTCGAAGGACAGCGGCGCCTTGAACAGGGACGCGTCGTCGTGGCCGAAGCCCAGGATCTCGTGGACCTGCCACAGCAGGCGTTCGCTGATCGCGGCGTGCCGGATCATCGCCCCCTTGGGCCGCCCGGTCGACCCGGACGTGAAGATCACGTACGCCAGGGAGTCGCCGTGGACGGTGACCTCGGGGCCTTCGGTCGGGTACGAGCCGAACCTCCAGTCCTCCAGGTCGACGGTCACGGCTTCCGGTTCGTCCGGGTCGTGCCCGCCCGAGTCGCCGAGCTGCGCCACGACCCGGGCGTCCTCGATGACGACGGCCCGGCGTGCGGCGGGCCACTGGGGGTCGAGCGGCACGAACGCGCAGCCGGCCTGGAGCACGGCGAGGAGTCCGACCACCATCTCGGCGGAGCGGCCCAGGGAGATGCCGACGACCTGTTCGGCGGTGAGCCCTCGTCCGATCAGATGGTGGGCCAGCTGTCCTGCGAGCTCAGCAGTCTGACGGTAAGTCAGTGTTCGCCGCTCGTCGACGACCGCGATGGCGTCCGGCCTGGACCGCGCCTGCTGGTGGAACATCTCCACGAGGGTCGGGCGGACCCGGTCGGCCCGGGTGTCGTTCCACTCGGCCAGGGCCGCGAGCCTCGCCGCCTCGCCGGCCGGGCCGATGGTCCCGAGGGGCCGGTCCGGGAAGTCCGCCAGGTCGTCCAGTGCGAGCTGCGCGTCGGCGAGCGCGATCCCGTCCGGCACGGTGATGCTCCGGCCGTCGGCACCGACCTCCCAGCCTCCGGGTCCGTCGCCGCCGTTGCCGACCCACCCGAGGACCTCGGTGAAGAGGGTGCCGGGCGTGAGGTCGATGCCGTCGGGGCCGATGCCGGTCGCCCAGTAGGACAGTCCGATGGCGGACGCCTCGGCGATGGTCCGGTCGGAATGATCGCCGGTTCGCCGGCGTACGGCGGCCAGTTGCCCGGGGGACAGCAGTACGTGACGAGCGCTCGGTTGCATCATCGAAGACTCCGCGTTCCTTCCACCGTGGGAGAGCCGGACCGACTCACTTCGGGGGTTGCTCAACTGCCCTCTCGCCAGGCGCGCCACAGTCGTGCGTACCGGCCGCCCAGTGCCACCAGTTCCTCGTGCGTTCCCTGCTCCACCACACGTCCCGCGTCCAGCACCGCGATCCGGTCCGCCGCCATGGCCTGGGTCAGCCGGTGGGCCACGAACAACGTGGTGCGGCCCGAGCAGGCGGCCAGCACGGCCCGTTCCAGCTCGGCGGCTCCCTCACTGCCCGCCTCCGCCGTCGACTCGTCGAGCACCACGACCGGCGCGCGGCCCAGCACCAGCCGGGCCAGGGCGATCTGGGCGACCTTGGTGACATCCAGGCGCTCCCCGCCCTCGCCGACCGTGGTGTTCAGTCCGTCGGGCAGTGCGTCGACCCACCCGTCCGCCCCTACCGTGCGCAGCGCGTCCTTCAGTTCGGCGTCGGTCGCCTCCGGTGCGGCCAGCCGCAGGTCGTCGGCGAGCGGGCCGGAGAACACGTGGGTCTCCTGCGTCAGGATGCTGACCAAGGCGCGCGCCCCGGCCTCGTCCTGAGCGGCGAGGTCGGTCGACCCGACGCGCACCGATCCGGCCTGCGGGGTGCCGATGCCCGCGATCAGCGCGGCCAGGGTCGTCTTGCCCGCGCCCGTCGCCCCCACCAGCGCGAGCGAGCCGCCGGCCGGGATCGTCAGGCTGACGTCCCGTAGCACCGGCTCCGCGCCGCCGGGGTAGCGGAACGTCAGTCCTTCGACCGTCACCGGGTACGGGCCGGCGTCCGCAGGCTCGACGGTCTCGTCGCCGACCAGCCGGTCCTCGGTGGGCTCCGTCAGCACCCCGACGAGCCGGGTCAGGCTCGCGCCCGACTTCTGTGCCTCGTCGAAGGTGAACATGATGGCGCCGAGCGGGACGAACAGCCGGTGGAACAGCAGCGGGGCCGCCGACACCTCGCCGAGGCTCGCGGCGTCGGCCTCCAGCAGGGCGTATCCCACCAGGAGGATCAGGGAGAGCCCGATGAACTCGGCGCGGTTCTCCCTGCCGACGAACCGGCCGAAGAACCGGAACACCTCGATGCCGAGGTCGCGCACCCGCCACGACTCCTGGGTGACCTTCTCCCGGAAGGCGCCCTCGAGGCGGTAGGCCCGGACCGTGTCGATGCCGTTCAGGCCGCTGATCAGGGCCTGTGCCCGATCGGCCTGGGCGGCCCGCTGCTTCCGGTAGAGCGGAGCGGACCGGGGGAGGTACCAGCGCAGGGCCAGCGCGTACGCGGGCAGCGCGCCGGCGCCGGCCAGGCCGAGCCGCCAGTCCAGCCCGAACATGCCGACCGTGGCGACGACGACCAGCACGCCTGCCGAGAACACCGTGGGGACAGCGGTACGGATGCCCTTGGAGATGACGGCCACGTCGTCGCCGACCCGGGAGAGGACGTCTCCCCGGCCGACCTGCTCGACCCGCGCGCTCGGCATCCCGAGCACCGCCCGGACGGCGCCTTCCCGCAGTCGCGCGAGCAGGTCCGCGCCCAGTCGCCCGATCAGGTAGGTCGAGACCGCGATGGCCGCCGCGCCGAGCAGGGCCGCTGCCACCATCAGCGCCCCGATCGTGACCAGGACGGATCGGGAGGCGCCCGCGACGACCCCGTCGACGACACGGCCGAGCAGGAGCACGGGGAGGACCTGAAGCGCCGACCCGGCCACCGTGGTGAGCACGGTGGCGACCGTCAGCCAGGGCGCTTCGCGGCAGTGCGCCGCGACCCATCGGGTGGCCTCGCGTCCGGTCGCCGTGCGCAGGGTCGCCGGGGCGACGCGCGTGTCGGTGACGCTCACACCTAGCCGACCGACTTGACGAGCTCGTCGATCGCGTACGGCATGGACAGCAGGGTGCCCTGCGAGATGGCCGCGCCGACGGCCGGGCCCTCGCTGTCCAGCAGGTAGGACACCTTGCCGTTCTTGACCGCGTCCAGGTTGGTGAACAGCTTGAACTTCTTCAGCGCCGTCGTGTCCGCCTTGTCGTTGATGACGAAGATGCGGTCGACGTCGACCAGGTCGATGCGTTCGGGCGAGAGCTTGGTGTAGAAGCTGCCGTCCGCGACCTTGTCGATCTCGGTCCGGTACTGGAAGCCGATGCCCGACACCAACCGGCCGCGCACGTCGGTGGAGGTGAACGGCGCCACCGAGTTCTCGTACCAGGACAGCGCGACGGCGGTTTCCTTGCCGAAAGCGGGGTGTTCCTTCTTGGCCGTGGCGAGCTGGTCCTGCACGTCCGCGATCATCTTCTCGCCCTCCTGTGCCTTGCCGAGGGCCTTGGCGATCTGCAGGGCGTTGTCCTGCCAGGGCGCACTGAAAGGCTCCTTCTCGGCCTTGGTGCGGCCCACGGTCGGAGCGATCCTGGAGAGCTTGTCGTAGGCGGACCGGTCGACCTCGGAGTAGACCGCGATGATGAGGTCGGGGCGCAGGGCGGCGATCTTCTCGTAGTTGGGGCCTGAGTCACCGTTCTTCATGACGACCTCGGGCCGGGTGCTGCCCCACTTGTCCTTCACCCAGGGCCACTGGGTGTTGATGTCGGGGCTCTTGCCCGCCGGGTTCGGGTACTGGTCGACCATGCCGACCGGCTTGATGCCGAACGCGAGGACGGTCTGGTCGTCCGTGTAGCCGACGGTGACGACCCGTTCGGGGGCCTTGGTGATCTCCGTGGATCCGAACGCGTGCTCCACCGTGACCGGGAACGCGCCACCGGCGGCGGTGGAGTTGCCGCCGCTCGCCTTGTCCGCGGAGTCGGACGAGTCGGAGCCGCATCCCGCGAGGAGACCGACGCCGAGCGTGGCGGCGGACAGGACGGCCGCCCACCGCCGCCAGGGCTTCGTCCGCGTCGTTCTGGTGAGGAGCATCCGCTTTCCCCTTGCTTTCGCGCTGTCCACTGCACCCCCGTCTAAGGGCAGGCAAACCTTAGCGTGAGCGGATGAGGTTAGCCTAGCCTAACTATTCCAACATTGGTGCGATCTGCGGCAGTTGAACGTGAGTGCGGCCGATGGGCACGATGAGCGGCCGGTCGCCGACCGGGTCGTCGATCACCTGGGCGCGCAGTCCGAACGCCTCGTGCAGCAGCTCGGCGGTGATCACGTCGCGCGGGTGTCCCTGCGCCAGGATCGAACCGTCCCTCATCACCACGAGGTTGTCGCTGTAGCGCACGGCCAGGTTGAGGTCGTGCAGCACCATGACCACGGTGCACCCCGACTCGTGCAGGTCGTCCACCAGGTCGAGCACGTCGATCGCGTGCGCCAGGTCCAGGTAGGTGGTCGGCTCGTCCAGCAGCAGCAGGTCGGTGCCCTGGGCCAACGTCATGGAGATCCAGACGCGTTGACGCTGTCCCCCGGACAGGGAGTCCACCGGGCGGTCGCCGAGGTCGGACACCCCGGTCATGGCCAGCGCGCGCTCCACGACGGCGGCGTCGTCCGACGACCACTGCCGCAGCCAGCTCTGATGCGGATGGCGGCCCCTGGCGACCAGGTCCGACACCGTCAGCCCGTCCGGCGCGACCGGCGCCTGCGGCAGCAGGCCGAGCTTCTTCGCCACGTCCCTGGTCCGGAGCCTGCCGATGTCGTCGCCGTCCAGCACGACTGTGCCCCTGGCGGGCTTGAGCAGCCGTGACAGGGTCCGCAACAGGGTCGACTTCCCACAGCCGTTGGGACCGATGATCGTGGTGACGACTCCCGACGGGATCGCCACGTCGAGATCCTCGATGACCGTCCGGGCGCCGTACCCGACCGTGACGCCCTCGGCCGCCAGCCGTGCGGCCTCGACGACTTCGGGCCCCGTCTCGATTGTTGTGTGCTGAGCGCCCACAAGTCCCCCTCCGTTCGTACTTCCTGATCTTTTGCACCGGCTATCTGAGGTTCGCCCGCACCAGCAGATAGACGAGGAAGGGGCCGCCGATCACGGCGGTGACCACTCCGACCGGGAGGCTGATCGGCAGCGCCGTGCGCGCGATCAGGTCCGCGCCGATCAGCAGCAGGGCTCCCATCACACCGGACGCCACCATCGGCGGCGTCGGGCACCTCGCCAGCCGCATGGCCACCTGCGGCGCCACCAGGGCGACGAACGGGACCGGGCCGGCCGCGCTCACCGCCACACCGGCCAGCAGCACCGCGCACAGCAACAGAACCGCGCGCACCCGCGTGTACCGGACGCCCAGACCCGCCGCGACGTCGTCCCCGAGGTGCATCGGCCTGAACTGGAAGGCGGCACACGCCACGACCACGAGGAGGACGAGCGTGCCCCAGATCGCGATGCGGACCTCGTCCCAGGAACGGTCGTCCAGCGAGCCGACCAGCCACGCCTGAGCCCGGGCCACGTCCCTGATGTCGGCCGTGACCAGGAGCCAGGTCGTGATCGCCTCCATCACGGCGCTCACCGAGATGCCGATGAGGATGAGCCGGAGACCGTCGATCCCGCGCCGCCACGCCAGGAAGTACACCAGCAGCCCCGTGCCCAGCCCGCCCGCGAGCGCCGCCGCGGACAGGCCCACGGAGTCGACGATCGCCGAGGCGGCCCCGCCGGACACCGTCACCAGGAACACGGCGACCGCACCGGCGCCCCCGGTGATCCCGAGAATGTCGGGGCTGGCCAGCGGATTGCGTGCGACGGACTGTGTGATCGCCCCGGACACCCCCAGCGCGACGCCGACGACGAGCCCGGCCAGGGCCCGCGGCATCCGCAGGTCCATGATGACGAACTCGTCGACCTGCTCTCCCCGGCCGAGGAGTGTGGCGATCACCTGGGGCAGTCCGATGGGGAAGTCGCCGACGCCGATGGACAGGCAGAACACCAGGAAGGCCGCCGCCGCCAGCAGCAGGGTGACGAGGACGATCCAGGGCCGCCAGACGAACGACACACCCGCGAACCGCAGGCCCGGAGCGACCGTTGCCCTCACGTCCGCCCCGTTCGGCTTCACACCCGCTCCGTTCGGCTTCACACCCATCCCGTTCATACGTTCTTGAACTTTCCGCGCCACACCAGCGCCGCGAAGAACGGGGCGCCCAGGAGGGCGACGAGGACACCCGCGTCCAGCTCGCCCGGCCGCACCACCTGCCGGCCGACGATGTCGCAGACCAGCAGGACGACGGCGCCGAGCAGTCCGGCGTACGGCACCAGCCAGCGGTAGTCCGGCCCCGTCAGATGGCGTGCCACGTGCGCGACCATGAGCCCGAGGAACGCGATGGGCCCGCAGGCCGCCGTCGCCGCCCCCGCCAGCAGCGTGATGGCGGTGATGCCGACGGTCCGGCTCAGGGCGATGTTGACCCCGAGACCCCGGGCCACGTCGTCACCCAGGTTGAGGAGGTTGATGGCGGGCAGCGTGGTCAGCGCCAACGCCAGCCCGGCCCCGATGAAACCGGTCACCGGCCAGATGACGTCGAAGCCGACGCCGGCCACCGAGCCCGCGTGCCAGAAGCGCAGCGCGTTCAGGGACTCCTTGTCCGACAGCGCGACCGCCGTGGTCATCGCCGCGAGGAACACCGCGACCCCTTGCCCGGCCAGGGCGAGCGTCAGCGGGTTGCCGGCCCCCCTGCCGATGCTCGCCAGCCCGAACACGACGACACCGGCCGCCGCTGCCCCCAGGAAGGCGAACCAGACGTACTGGAACGGGTCGGTGAGTCCGAACAGCGCGATCACCGACACCACGGCGAACGAGGCCCCGGTGTTCACCCCCAGCAGACCCGTGTCGGCGATCGGGTTGCGCGTGTACCCCTGGATCAACGCCCCGCCGACCCCCAGGGCGATGCCCGCCACGATCGCGAGCACCGTCCGGGGCACCCGTACGGTCTGGACGATGAGCCTGATCTCGGTGTGCTGCCCGTCGGAGTCGGGTGCGGCGAAGAGCCCGTGCCACACCTCGGCGGGGCTCAAGGCGCGCGCGCCGACGGCCAGCGACACCGCTCCGGCGATCACGAGGATCACCACCAGCGTGCACAGACCCACAACCCGTCGCCGACGGGCCGGTGTGGTGGCCTTGAGCGCGGGGCGCTCGACTGCGGTCGTGCCCATGTCGACGTACGTTGTCCCTTTGACTCTGGAAGGAATGAGCTCCAACGTCGCCTACGCTCAGGCCTGTTGGAGGCTCGCCGCAAGCAGGCGGGCTATCGGGCGGTGCTGCCCGTCCCGTCGGCCACCGTCCGGGCCTCGGCAGCGGCGGACTTGAGGCTCCGGTCGAGCAGCGAGTCCAGGATCTCGCCGACCCTGACGGCGGTGTTGGACAGCAGGGACGACGTGATGCCGTGGGTGTGCTCGGTGCCGCCCTGCAGATAGATGCCGCAGTGCAGGCCCGGGTCGGTCGCGATGCGGTAGTCGCGCTCGACGCGGACGCGGCCCGCGTCGTCCCGTAGGCAGTGGTCGGCGACCTCGCCGAGGAGCCCGAGCGGGTCGACGGGGCTGTAGCCGGTGGCGAAGACCACGACGTCCGCGTCGAGCGGTGTCTCGTCGCCCGTGACGAGGGAGGTCACGGTGGCACGGACCTTGTCCGGCGTCTCCTTGACGTCGGTGAGCCGTGACACGTTGAGGAAGCGGAGCCGCTCGGTGCCGAGGACCTGCTCCCGGTACATCTGCCGGTACAGGTCGTCGATCAGGTCGATGTCCACCACGGAGTAGTTCGTGTTGCCGTGGTAGTCCATGAGCCGGCGTTTGACGTTCTCGGGCGCCGCGAAGTACTCGTCGACCGCGGCGGGGTCGAAGATCCGGTTGGCGAAGCTGCTGTCGTCGGCGGGGCTGTAGCCGTAGCGGGAGAAGACCGCGCAGATCTCGGCCTCGGGGAAGCGGCGGTGCAGGTAGGCGACGTTCTCGGCGGCGCTCTGACCCGCGCCCACGACGACGAACCGGGAGGGCGCGGTGCCCTCCAGTTCACCGACCCTCGCCAGGAGTTCGGAGTTGTGCCAGACACGGTCGCCGCGCTCCACGCCCTCCGGCATGAGGGGACGCAGGCCGGTACCGATGACGAGATTGCGGGCCCGGTGGACCATGAGCCCCTCCCCCGACCGGACCGTCACCTCCAGGTGCTCCACGGCACCGTCGCGGACGACCGGCGTGACGCCGACGACCTCGTGACCGTAGGAGACCATGCCCTCGACCTGGGCCGCGGCCCACTCGAAGTAGTCGTGGAACTCCACCCGCAGCGGGAAGAGGTTCTTGTGGTTGATGAAGTCGACCAGCCGCCCCTTGCTCTTCAGATAGCAGAGGAAGCTGAACTCGCTGGCCGGGTTCCGGAGCGTCACCAGGTCCTTGAGGAAGGACACCTGCATGGTCGCGTCGTCGATGAGCATGCCGCGGTGCCAGCCGAAGGAGGGCTGCTGCTCGAAGAAGCGGGCGGTGATCACCTCCTGCCTTCCGACCCGTGCGTTGTGCTCGCCGACGGCGATCGCCATGGCCACATTGGACGGCCCGAAGCCGATGCCGATGAGGTCGTGTACCGGTGTTGCGTCACCAGGAAGAACCCGTGACATGTCTCTCCCATCGTGCGGGGCAGTCGCCTGTCAGGCGTGGGGAAAGTACGCGGAGCGGGCACGCCGACGGAGCGGCAGACCGAGAAACTTAGGTGAGCCTAAGCTCTCAAGTGCGCGGCCACAAGGGGCTGTTGTGTACTAAGGCTAGCCTTGCTTTACTTGCCCTCGGTTCATCCCTGCCTCGAGGAGGAAGCCCATGCGGGTCGTCATGTTCGGCTACCAGACCTGGGGGCATCGCACCCTGCAAGCCCTCCTGAACTCCGAACACGACGTGGTCCTCGTGGTGACACACCCCAAGAGCGAGCACGCGTACGAGAAGATCTGGAACGACTCCGTCGCCGACCTCGCGGAGGAACACGGCGTCCCGGTGGTGATCCGCAACCGTCCGGATGACGACGAGTTGTTCCGGCGCCTCAAGGAGGCCGACCCGGACATCATCGTGGCGAACAACTGGCGCACCTGGATCCCGCCGCGCATCTTCGGCCTGCCGCGCCACGGCACCCTGAACGTGCACGACTCGCTGCTGCCGAAGTACGCCGGCTTCTCCCCGCTGATCTGGGCACTGATCAACGGCGAGACCGAAGTCGGCGTCACGGCGCACATGATGAACGACGAACTCGACGCCGGCGACATCGTCCGGCAGGAGGCGGTGCCGGTCGGGCCGGCGGACACCGCCACCGACCTCTTCCACAAGACCGTCGACCTCATCGCCCCGGTCACCACCGGCGCGCTCGCCCTCATCGCCGAGGGGCGGACGGAGTTCACCGCGCAGGACCGGTCGCAGGCCAGCTTCTTCCACAAGCGGTCCCTCGAGGACAGCCGCATCGACTGGGCCTGGCCGGCGGAGGACCTCCAGCGACTGGTCCGCGCCCAGTCCGAGCCGTACCCCAGCGCCTACACCTTCCACAAGGGCAAGCGACTCGAGGTCCTCGCCGCCGTGGTGTCCGAGGGCCGCTACGGCGGCACGCCCGGCCGCATCTTCTATCGGGAGGGCGACGGTGTGGTCGTCGTCGCGGGGGCCGACGCCCGCACCGGCCGCAACCACGGCCTGGCCATCACACGCGTACGGACGGAGGACGGCCGGGAGTTGGGCGCGACGGAGTACTTCACTTCCATGGGCGGTTACCTCACCAGCCGTCCCTGAGCGGCGGAGGCGGCGGGCCGGGAGTGTTCGCGGGTCAGCGCGCACTCACGCGCAGGACCATGCGGACATTCCCTGCAAGGCGGCGAGACGTTCGGCGACGGCGATCTGTTCCTTGCGGGTGGCCAGGTCGGCGCGCGGGGCGTACTTCCGTCCACCGGCGGCGACCCAGCTGGACTGGGTGAACTGCAGCCCGCCGTAGTGGCCGTTGCCGGTGTTCGCCTTCCAGTTGCCACTGGACTCGCACTCTGCGATGGCGTCCCAGTCGGTCGCGGACGGAGCAGGCGGCAGGGCCTCGGCTCTGGTGGCAACACCCAATATCGCGGCGGTCACCAGCAGGACGAGTGCCGGACTCAGCCTGTGTCGGCGGCCGTCGCGCGTACTGATCGTTTCAGCGTTCTGTGACGAGATCATAGATAGACCGTTGCACCGCCTTGTACCAGTGGCGATTTGAGAGCGAGGACTACTGGGCCAAAAGGCTGCACCGTCCAGGCGGACACCGGCGCTATGCCGCCTCGCGGGACGGTGTCAGGGCCCAGCGGATCCCCGCGGTCACCGCCGAGCCGAGCGGGCGCACGCACGGGCCCTCAAGTGCGGGGAGCCGCGGCAGCCACAGGGCACGCGAGGCCCAGAGCGGCAGGAGGGACACGGCGTTGGCGGCGATGACGCCGTACGGGATGCGGGCGAGGAACGGGACCGGTGGATTCAGCAGCAGGAAGCGGGCCGAGCTGCGCGCTTCCCCGGTGGCGCGCAGCTCGCCGCGGTAGGCGGCCAGGCGCGCGGTGAGTTCGGCGACGTCCGCCGGCGGGTCCGGGACGCCGAGCGCCGTGGCGACCCGCGCCATGTCTGCCACGTAGCCGTCGCATTCCTCGTCGTCGAGCGGATGCGCCCCGTAACGCTGATGGGCGCGCAGGAAACTGTCGGTCTCGGCGACGTGCACCCAGCACAGCAGGTGGGGGTCGGCGGCGGAGTAGGGCTGACCGTCGGCGGTCGTGCCGCGCACCGTCTCGTGGACGGCCCGCACGCGGTGGCAGGCCTCCTGAGCGCTCCGGGCGGGCCCGTAGGTGGTGGTCGCCAGGAAGGTACTGGTCCGCTGCAGCCGTCCCCACGGATCTCCGCGGAAGCCCGAGTGCCCGGCCACGGCGGCCATGGCCAGTGGATGGAGCGACTGGAGCAGCAGGGCCGACAGGCCGCCGATGAACATCGCGGCGTCCCCGTGCACCCGCCTGACGGGCCGCTCGGGGCCGAACCAGCGTGGGCCGGGTGTGCCGTGGATCCGCGTTCGGTTCTCCGTGCCGTCCGGGCCCGCCACACGGGAGAAGATCTCGTTGCCGAGCCGGTCACGCAGCGAGGGGCCGCCTGCCGGAACGATTCTCCTGGTCATGGCGCCCTCCTGACCTGGGCGACGGCGGGGTTCAGCCCGCATGTGACTGCTCTTCTGACCCGGTTCCCCTCACGCAGGCGTTCCCACGCACATCCGGGGTCCCGAGCTGCCAGGGGCCCGGCCAGGGCGACGATCAGGTGCGTTACATTTTGCTTCTCCTTGACCGCGATCACTCACGATCTCTCACGCTACGGAGCCGCGCACCCATGAGCGACATCGTCAACGGGCTTGGCAGGGCCACCGCTTATGGCGGGCTGGGGCTGGTCCTGCTGGTCCTCGGCATCGTCCTGGTCGACGTGCTGACGCCCGGAAAGCTCGGCCGGCAGATATGGGAGGAGCGCAACCGCAACGCCGCCATGGTGCTCAGCTCCGCGCTGCTCGGGATCGGCGGCATCGTCTTCACGTCCATCTGGACGACGTACGAGGACTTCGGCAAGGGGCTGGTCTCGACCGCGGCGTTCGGTCTGCTGGGTCTGGTGATGATGGCGGTGGCGTTCCTGGTGGTGGACCTGATCACGCCGGGGCGCCTGGGCGCGGCCCTGGTCGAGCCGGAGCCGCACCCCGCGGTCTGGGTGACGGCGTCCTGCAATCTCGCCGTGTCGGCCATCCTCTCGGCTTCCATCGCCTAGGCGCCCGGGCCCGGTCCTCAGAACGCGGAGTTGGCGAACCAGTGGGCCAGCAGGTGCTCATCCCCCTCGTGGGCGAGTGCCTCGGCTTGGTAGGGCAGTCGGCCGTAGACGAGCAGGAGCAGGTCGGCCGCGGTTCCCTGGACGGTCGCGTCGGCGTCGGCCTCGGCCGGGTGGTCCGGGTCGAGGCCGAAACCGTCGGGCCGCAGGCGGACGACCCAGGTGTCGTCCCCGTCGGTCGCGCGGAAGCGGATGGCCCTGCCGGGGCCGCGCAGGTTGGCCACCTCGGGGGCGAAGAAGGCGGCGAAGGGCAGGTTGACGAGGAACTCGTCGATCCCGTCGAGCGCGACCGGGCGGTCGATCACCGGCCGGAGCCCCAGTGCGAGCTCGGCGTCGGCCCGGTGCAGCAGCGTCTCGAAGAGCATCCGGCGGGCCCAGAACCGGGCGTGCTGATCGTCGCCCCAGGCCCACATCGGCAGGTCAGGGTCGGTGGCCGCGAAGGCGTCCGCGGCCACGGTCGCGCTCTCGGCCAGCCAGTCAGCGTAGCCGTCCTCGTGGTCCGGGAGCCGAAGGTCCACGTCCCGCGTGCGCGGGGGCTCCTGGACGCGCGCCCGCAACAGGACCGAGAACCAGCGCTGGACGCTGCCTGTGTGCTTGACCAGGTCGGCCAGCGTCCAGCCGGGGCAGCCGGGCACCGCCGTGGCCAGGTCGGCGTCCTGGACCACCGCTACGAACCGGGCGGTCTCCGCCGCGACCGCCGTGCGGTGATCGGCCGAGGTGAGACCGGATGCGTGGTGGGTGTGGTCAGACGTGGTCATCGTGAGTGCCTTCCGTCTGTCCCGGCCGGGTGGTGACATCGCTCGCGACCCCGGTCATGCCAGCTCCAGCACGAGCTTGCCGACGTTCTCGCCGCGGAAGAGCATCTGCAGGGTCTCAGGGAAGTCGTCCACGGTGCCTTTCACGACGTGTTCCTTGACCTTGATGCGGCCGTCGCCGATCCAGGCGGCGATCTCCTGTGCGGCCTCCGCGTAGCGCTTGGCGTAGTCGAAGACGACGAAGCCTTCCATGCGGGCGCGGCGCACCAGCAGCGAGAGGTAGTTGGAGGGGCCCTTGACCGGTGTGGCGTTGTTGTACTGGCTGATCGCGCCGCAGACCACGACCCGCGCGTGCATCGCCAGCCGGGTCAGGGCGGTGTCGAGGATGTCCCCTCCGACGTTGTCGAAGTAGACGTCGATGCCGTCCGGGGCGTGTTCGCGCAGCGCCTTCTTGATGTCGTCGGCCCGGTAATCGATCGCCGCGTCGAATCCGAGTTCGCCGGTGAGCATGGCGCACTTCTCGGGTCCTCCGGCGATGCCCACGACCCGGCAGCCCTTGGCCTTCGCGATCTGACCGGCGATGGTGCCGACCGCGCCGGCCGCCCCGGACACCACGACGGTCTCGCCGTCCCGCAGCGCGCCGACGTCCAGCAGGCCGAAGTAGGCGGTCATGCCGGGCATGCCCAGCGCCCCGAGGTAGGTCGAGGGCGGGGCGAGAGACGTGTCGATCTTCAAGGCGCCCCGACCGTCGGAGATCACGTACTCCTGGACGCCGAACGTGCCGACGACGTGGTCGCCGGGCTGGAAGTCGGGGTGGTTGGACGCGGTGACCTCGACGACGGATCCGGCGCGCATCACTTCGCCGATGCCCACCGGCGGCAGGTAGGAGGGACGGTCGTCCAGCCAGCCCCGCATCGCCGGGTCGAGGGAGATGACGCGTGTCCGGCCCGCGAAGCAACCCGGGCCCGGCTCGTCGACGGACCCTGAACAGTGCTGCCAGTCCTCTGGGGTGACCTGGCCCACGGGGCGGGCTGCCAGACGGATCTGGCGGTTGGTCGCAGACATCGCGTCTCCTGTCGTTCGCGTTTCGCCGCAGAGTACCGACCAGTAGGTATGCCAGGCTGCATGATGTTCGCCACACCCGAGGCATATCGCCCGCCGACCGTTGTCCGGCGCGGGAGCGCGACGCTGGGCAGGGTGTGGGGTGGTCCCCCGGCACCCGACCCTTGTACAACTGCACTCATCGGCATGGCTGCACATGGCGCCCGCGTCGACGCGCGTCCGACGCGGCGCCGGTCCTCCTTGCCCAGAGCCGCCCGTGCTACCGCCCACCCCGACGAACTGTGCGGAGACCACCATGACCGATGAGCAGCAGCACAGCCCCTACGGCGCCGCCCCGGACACCGGCCCGCGTCTCGCGCCGCTGCCGGAGAAGGACTGGGACCCGTCCGCCCGGGAGTTGCTCGCCCTGATTCCACGGGACGCCGACGGCCACCTCCCCAACGTCTTCACCACCTTGGTGCGCCACCCCGGCCTCTTCCGGCACTTCCTGCCCTTCGGCAGCCATCTGCTGCGCGACGGCCGTCTGCCGCACCGGACCCGGGAACTGCTGATCCTGCGCACCGCGTGCAACACCCGGGCCGGTTACGAATGGGGACGGCACGTACCGCTGGCCAGGGCCGTCGGGGTCACCGACGAGGAGATCCGGCGGATCGGCGCGGGCCCGGACGCCGAGGGGTGGACACCGGCCGACGCCCGTCTGCTGCGCGCCGCCGACGAACTGCACCGTGACGCACGCCTGTCCGCAGCCACCTGGTCCGAACTCGCCGCCGACCACGACGAGACACAGCTGATCGAAATCACCATGCTCGTCGGCCAGTACCACATGGTCGCGTTCTTCCTGAACTCCGCCGGTACCCGGCTTGAGCCCGGCTTCGAGACGGAAACCCTCCCCGCGCCCACCGGGACCGGCGCGGAGGCGTCGGAACCGGCACCCGGTGAGGCCTGAGCCGCGGTACCCGCGAACCGTTCCCCCGACCTCCTGACCGGCCGGGTCGGGCCCTCCCGACCCGGCCGTTCCCGCGCCGTCGGCACTTCCGCCCCCTCCTGTCCCCGCCGGCCTCTCCACGACAGCGCCACTCCCCGCCTCCGTACCGCGCCCTCGGCATTGCATCCGGCCACATCAGATGCCACCAGGAAGTGCGCGAAGTGCGCGAGAACTCTTGCGCACTTCGCGCAGTCATGCGAGCGTTCCCCTGGCACCGCCGCTCATCATCCAGCGGACGGCGATGCCACCTGCGCACTTCGCGCACCACGCGCACTTCCGACGCACATCAGGCGTCTGAAGCGGCGCATCCCGCACCCCCCGTGACTCGGGCATCGCACACGCGACAACAAGCCACTGGCACGACCCGCGCCTCTGCACCACCGGCACCGCCGCACCACCCGCCCCGGAAGGAACCGCCGTGACCGTCGGCATCGATCTCCCGCACGTCCCCGTCCCGCTGTCCCGTCTCGTCCTGGGCACGATGACCTTCGGCGACACCGCGGACCGCGCGACGGCCGCGTCGATGCTGGACACCGCACTCGACGCGGGCATCACCGGCGTGGACACCGCCAACGGCACGCGGGCGGCGAGAGCGAGCGCATCCTCGCCGAGCTCCTGCCCGGCCGCCGCGACCGGATGGTCCTCGCCACCAAGGCCGGCATCCCGCACCCCGACCAGGGCGACCACGCGCCGCTCTCCCCCGAGGGCCTGCGCGCCGCGCTCGACGGCAGCCTCAAGCGCCTGGGCACCGACCACGTCGACCTCTTCTACCTGCACCAGCCGGACCGTGCGACGCCGGTCGCCGAAACCCTGGCGGCCGTCGCCGGGTTCGTGCGGGAGGGCAAGGTGCTCGCGCTCGGCGTCTCCAACTTCGCGGCCTGGCAGATCGCCGAACTCAGCCGCGTGGCCGCCGAGGTCGGCGCGCCCCTCCCGGTCGTCGCCCAGCAGCTGCACAATCTCCTCGCACGGCGGATCGAGGAGGAGTACGTCGAGTACGCGGCCGTCACCGGGCTGCGGACGATGGTCTACAACCCGCTCGGCGGCGGTCTGCTCACCGGCCGCCACACCTTCGAACAGGACCCGGACAGCGGCCGTTTCGGTGATTCCAAGCTGGCCGCGATGTACCGCGAGCGCTACTGGAACGAGGGTTTGTTCCGCGCCGTCACCGACCTCACCCGTATCGCCTCCGACGTGGGTCTTCCGCTGACCGCCCTCGCCCTGCGCTGGCTGCTGTCCCGCCCCTCCACCGACGCACTGCTGCTCGGCGGTTCCCGGGTCGAACACCTCGAGGCCAACATCGCCGCCGCTGCCGAGGGCGAGCTGCCCGCCGAGGTGCTTGCCGCGTGCGACGAGGTGGGCGCCGGCCTGCGCGGCCCGATGCCGGCCTACAACCGCTGAGCCCCCTCCCCCACCCAGACCGTTACGGAGACCTTCATGGCAACCGGCCGCACCTCAGCCGAGTTCACCGCCGCCCTGCGCGCCCGCGAACGGCTCATCGGCTACTGGTCGCTGCTCGACTCGCCGATCGCCGCCGAGCGCCTCGCCCGCATCGGCTACGACTACCTCGCCTTCGACGCCCAGCACGGGCTCTTCGGCTACCAGGGCATGCTGGGCAACCTTCTGGCCACCGACACCAAGGGCAGTACCGCCGTCGGCATGGTGCGCGTGGAGGCCAACGACCCCACCTACATCGGGAAGGCGCTCGACGCGGGCGCGACCGCCGTCATCGTCCCGCTGATCGACAGTGCCCAGGACGCCGCCGACGCCGTCGCCGCCGTCCGCTACCCCCCGCTGGGCCGCCGCTCGTACGGGCCGATGCGCGCCCAGCTCCGGATCGGGCCCGACCCGGCGGGCACCCACGAGCAGACCGCCGTCCTCGCGATGATCGAGACGGCCGACGGTCTCGCCGACGTGGAGGAGATCTGCGCGACGCCCGGCCTCGACGGCATCTACGTCGGCCCGTCCGACCTGCGCCTGGCCATCGGCGGCGCGACCTCCACCGACCCTTCCGTACAGGAGGAGTTCGAGCAGGCCCTGGCCCGCATCAGCAAGGCGGCCGAGGCGGCGGGCATCGCGGCCGGCATCCACAACGCCGACGGCGCGAGCGCGGCGCGCCGCCTCGCCGAGGGCTTCACCTTCGCCTCGGTCGCGGCCGACATCGTCCACCTGCAGCAGGTCGCCACGTCGCACCTCGACGCGGCGCGTGGAGCACACTGATGCCGACCACGCTCATCACGACACCCACCTTCGCACGGCATTCGGCGCGCCCCTGGCAGATCCTCGAGGAGTCCGGGGCCGGGCCGCTCCGCCCCTGCGCCGACGCGCCCCTGCCCACCGCCGAACTGTTCGCCCACGCCGCCGAGGCGGATGCCCTGATCGTCGGCATGGACGCCGTCACGGCCGAAGTGCTGGACGCCGCCCCCCGCCTCAAGGTGATCGCCAAACACGGCGTCGGCGTGGACACCATCGATGTCGCCGCCGCCCACGCCCGCGGCATACCGGTCGTGTGCGCGCCGGGCAGCAACTCCCGCGCGGTGGCCGAGTACAGCTTCGGCCTGCTGCTGTCGGCGGCGCGCTCCCTCACCGCCTCGCACACCGCGGTGACGGCGGGCGGCTGGCCGAAGGTGTTCGGCCCCGAACTGCACGGCAAGACGCTCGGCATCGTCGGCTTCGGCCGTATCGGCCGTCTCCTCGCCGGCTACGCCCACGCCTTCGGGATGCGGGTGCTCGCCCACGACCCGTACGTCCCCGACGACGACGTCCGCGCACACGGCGCCGAACCGGCGGGTCTCGACGACCTGCTGGCCCGCGCCGACGCAGTCAGCCTGCACTCCCCGCCCGACCCGTCCGGCACGCCGCTGCTGGACAGTGCCCGCCTCGAGGCGATGCGGCCGGGCGCGATCCTCGTCAACGCGGCGCGCGGCGGCCTCGTCGACGAGAGCGCGCTCGCTCGCCTGCTGCGTTCCGGACACCTCAGGGCCGCGGCCCTCGACGCCTTCAGCACCGAGCCGCTGCCCGCCGACCACCCCCTGCGCGGGGCCCCTCGCACCCTCCTCACCTCGCACATGGCCGCCTGCACTCCGGAGGCCAACCAGGCCATGGGCGTGATGGTGGCCGAGGACGTCGTCCGCGCACTGGCAGGCAGGGCGCCGCACCACCAGGCCCGCTGACCCTTCCGCCCCAAGTCCGGCCCCCAGCCCTCCGGACACTCGCTCACCCCCCAGGCACCACGCCACACCTCTGTCCCCGTACCGGATACCGGTGACGACGCCGGAAGATCCCTAGGACCTGACATGGCCATCACCTCGACCGACGGCACTGCGGCGGCGCCGCCCCCCGCGCAGACCGACCCGTACGCGCTGCGCGCCGAAGACGCCCGCCCGGCCCCCGACACCTTCCGCGGCCGCCTGCGCCATCTCGGCCCCGGGCTCATCCTGTCCGCCGCGGTCGTCGGCTCCGGCGAGCTGATCACCACCACCTCGCTCGGCGCGAAGGCGGGCTTCGCCCTGCTGTGGCTCGTGATCATCTCCACCGCGGTCAAAGTCTGGGTGCAGATGGAGCTGGCCCGCTGGACCATCCTCAACGGCCGCCCCGCGCTGGACGGCTTCCGCGACGTGGGCCCCCGCATCGGCCGCCTCAGCTGGATCAACTGGCTCTGGATCGGCATGGACTTCGCCAAGATGTTCCAGCGGGGCGGCATCATCGGCGGCACCGCGGCCGCGTGTTCCATCCTCTTCCCCATCCACGGCGGGTCGCTGAGCGGCACGTCCCTCACGATCTGGGCCGTGATCGTCACCGCCGCCGCCATCCTGATCCTCCAGACGGGCAAGTACCACGTCGTCGAGCGGGTCGAGGTCATCGGCATCACGCTCAAGACAGTGATCACCGTCGGCCTGGCGCTCGCCCTGCCGCTCACCGCCTTCGGGTACGGCACCGAGCAGCTCGCCGACGGGCTCAGCTTCCAGATCCCGGCCGGGACGGTCGGCATCGCCCTCGCCATGTTCGGCATCACCGGCGTCGGCGCCGACGAGATGACGACCTACACCTACTGGTGCCTCGAGAAGGGCTACGCCCGCTGGACCGGCCCCGACGACGGGACCGAGCAGCGCGCCCGGCGTGCCGAGGGCTGGCTCAAGGTCATGCGGCTCGACGTGGGCGTGTCCTGGTTCGTGTGCACCGTCTGCACCCTGTCCTTCTACGTGATCGGCGCCGCCGTGCTGCACCCGCAGGGCCTGGTGCCCGAGGGCAACGACATGATCACCACGCTGTCGCGCAGTTACACGGACACGCTCGGCCCCTGGGCCGAGTACCTCTTCCTGGGCGGCGCGGTCTCGGTGCTCTTCTCCGTCACCGTGGCCTCGTCGGCCAGCGTCCCGCGGCTGTGGACCAACACGCTCGGTCTGCTCGGCGCGATCGACTGGACGGACATGCGTGTCCGCACCCGTACCATCCGGATCCTCACCTGGTGCCTGCCCCCGGTGTGGATGAGCTTCTTCCTGTGGGTCCAGTCACCGGTGCTGATGGTGCAGATCGGCGGCATCGGCGGCGGCATCTTCCTCCTGGCCGTCGTGATCGCGGTCTGGCGCCTGCGCTACACCGGCGTCCCGGCCCGCTTCCGCGCCAACCCCTGGATGACCGCCGCCCTCGTCCTCAGCAGCGCGGCGATCCTCTTCCTCGGGGTGTACGCGGTGCTCGACACGCTGGGCCTCACGCCGGGCGCCTGAACCAGCCGGGCACTCCGAGTCGCCCCTTAACCCCCAGCACCGACGACGCCCCGATCCTGTGCGACGGGGCGTCGCAGCGCGAGGGCCGCGATGTCGTCGTCGAGTCTTCCGCCGCTGTGCCGGAGCAGATCCCGGTGCAGCTGGTCGAGCAGTTCGCGGGGGTGTTCCAGGTCCTGCCGCCGCATCCAGTCCGGCAGCGGGAAGAACCGGCCGGTGTGGTCCCGGGCCTCCGATACGCCGTCCGTGTAGAGCAGCAGCTGCTCACCCGGGGCGAAGGCGACGTCGTCGACCCAGTAGCGGTCCCCGATGAGCTCTGCGAGGTTGAGGGGCGGGGAGGAGATGGTCGGCTCCAGGACGCGGATCCTCCCGCAGTCCGAGATCAGCGGCGGGGGATGCCCGCAGTTGAGAAGGCGTAGCCGGCCGCCGCCGTGCGGGATCTCGGCGAGGAGAGCAGTGGCGAAGTGCTCGGGCTGGTCATGGACGGGAAACGCGGCGCTGTGGCGCGTGACGGTGGTCTCCAGGCGGTGGATGATGCCCCGCAGGTCGGGCTCGTCGTACGCGGCCTCCCTGAACGAGCTGATCACGGCCGAGGCCGCCCCCACTGCGGACAGGCCCTTGCCCCGTACGTCGCCGATGAGCAGCCGGACCCCGTGCGGTGTACCGATCGCCTCGTAGAAGTCGCCGCCGATCCTGGCCTGTTCCTGGGCTGCCAGATACAGCGACTCGACCTCGACGCCCTCGATGCGGCGCGGCAGCGGGCGCAGCAGCACCTTCTGGGCCGCGTCGGCGACGAGCCGGACCTGGAAGAGCATCTCCTCCCGCTGAAGTCGCACATGACTCCCGTACGCGGCCGCCAGGGTGACCGCGATGATCGCGGCCGACGTGTACTGCGTCCCCAGGTCGGTGTGGAAGAAGCTCAGGACGATCATGAGCAGAAGACAGAACGCCCCCAGCAGCATTGTGGGGAGCACGGGCCACATCGCGGCCGCGAGGGCGGGCGCGGCGGGCAGAAGGCGGCTGAAGGCGATCTCCCTGGGCGTGGAGAACGCCAGGCCTGCGATGAGAACGGTCAGGATCAGGGGCGACAGCCGGGCGGCTTCCCATCGGCCGCTGTAGGCGGGGCGACGGCGCCACAGCCATGCAGACGTGATCACAAACAGCATCATATCGGTCTAATCGCACCCCGAGGGTGGAAGATCGCGGACCGTCCGGACGGGCGAGCCCTGGCCACTCGGGATCACCGGTGTTAAAAAGGTCGCATGGCGAGTCTTTTCGCCCGTTTTCCACGCCTATCGGTCAAGCACCTGATCAGCAAGAGCACGCGGAGCGTAGCCGGACAGGTGCTGGTCTTCCAGGTGGCTCTGGTGGTGCTGCTCGTGGCCTGCGGCATCTTCGCTCTCATCCTCCAGTCGGAGCGGGACACCAGCGCCGAGGCCAAGCGCCGCTCCACGGCCGTGGCGCAGACCTTCGCGCACTCGCCGGGCGTCCTGGCGGCATTGCGGACCCCGGACCCGAGCAAGATCCTCCAACCGCTCACCGAGGCGGCACGGCGGGCCGCCGACGTGGACTTCATCGTGGTCATGGACACCGAGGGCATCCGGTACACACACCCCTTGCCGGACCGGATCGGAGAGCGGTTCGTGGGCGAGATCGGGCCGTCGCTGGCGGGGAGGGTCTACACGGAGAGCGTCGACGGCCCGCTCGGTCGCGAGGTGCAGGCCACGGTCCCGATCAAGAACGCGGGCAGCAAGGTGGTGGCCCTCGTCTCGGCCGGGATGAAGGTCAAGAACGTCGAGAGTCAGTTGACCCGGCAACTGCCGATCATCCTGGGCGCCGGGGCCGGTGCGCTGGTGTTGTCCACCGGTGTGACAGCGCTGGTGGGCAGGCGGCTGCGACGGCAGACACACAGCCTGGCACCGGACGAGATGACCCTGATGTACGAGCACCACGACACGGTGCTCCACTCCGTTCGCGAAGGGGTGCTGATCGTGGCCGCCGACGGGCGGCTGATGCTGGCGAACGACGAGGCGAGACGGCTGCTGGAGCTGCCCCCGGACATCGAGGGGCGGCTCGTCTCGGAACTGCCAGGCCTCGATCCCGAGACGAAGGCGCTGCTCGCCTCGGGGCGCGAGGCCACCGACGAGGTGCACCTCGCAGGGGAGCGGCTGATCGCGGTCAACCAGCGGCCCACGGGTCGTGAGGGAGGCCCCAGGGAAACGGTGGTGACACTACGCGACTCCACCGAGCTGCAGGCGGTGACGGGCAGGGCGGAGGTGGCACGGGAGCGGCTCAGGCTGCTGTACGACGCCGGGCTCCACATCGGTACCACCCTGGACGTGCTGCGCACCGCCGACGAGCTGGCACGGGTCCCCATTCCCCGCTTCGCGGACTTCGTCACCGTGGACCTGGCCGACGCCGTCCTGCACGGTGAGGAGCCGGCCCCCACGGGGACGGACATGCGACGCGCGGCCGTGTCCGGCATCGTGGACAACCATCCGCTCACCGAACAGGGCCGGCTTTTCGACTATGTTCCCTCCACGCCCCAGGCGCGCGGCTACGGCAGCGGCCGCTCCCAGTTGGTGAGCGATCTGCCGACCGCCACGGGCTGGCGCGTGCAGGACCCGGAGCGGGCCAAGGCGATCATCGACTACGGCATCCACTCGCTCATCACCGCCCCCATCCAGGCCCGTGGCGTCGTGCTGGGCATGGCCAGCTTCTGGCGTACGCACCAGCACGAGTGCTTCAACGAGGAGGACCTGTCGCTGGCCGAGGAGTTGGTGGCCCGTGCCGCGATCAGCATCGACAACGCCCGCCGCTACACCCGCGAGCACACCCTGGCGGTCACCCTCCAGCGCAGCCTGCTGCCGCAGGCCATGCCCGAGCAGAACGCCCTCGACATCGCCTACCGCTACCTCCCCGCCCAGTCGGGCGTGGGCGGGGACTGGTTCGACGTGATCCCCATGCCGGGCAGCCGGGTGGCACTGGCCGTCGGCGATGTGGTCGGCCACGGCCTCCACGCCGCCGCCACGATGGGACGGCTGCGTACCGCGGTGCACAACTTCTCCGCCCTCGATCTGCCACCCGACGAGTTGCTGAGCCATCTGGACGACCTGGTCGGAAGCATCGACCAGAACGAGACGGCCCAGAGCGCGGCGGGCGTCGTGGGCGCCACCTGCCTGTACGGGATCTACGACCCCGTGACGCGCCGCTACGTCATGGCGCGCGCGGGGCATCTGGCCCCCGCCCTGGTCCGGCCGGACGGAACCGTCACTTTCCCGGACGTGCCCGCCGGTCCGCCCCTGGGCCTCGGCGGCATGCCGTTCCAGACCGCGGAGCTCTGCCTCGTCGAGGGAACCCAGCTCGTCCTGTACACCGACGGCCTCATCGAGGACCGCCGGCGCGACCTGGACGTGGGGATGGAGCTGCTGCACGACGCGCTCACCGGCCACCCCGGACGGCCGCCCGAGAAGACCTGCCAGGACGTGCTGGACGGTCTGGTCACCGGGCGGCCCAAGGACGACGTCGCCCTGCTCGTCGCCCGTACGCGGCGACTGCCGCCCGACCGGATCGCCGACTGGGACGTCCCGCAGGACCCCGCCGCCGTCGCGGGGATGCGCGACGCCGTGTCCCACAGGCTCGAAGCATGGGACCTTGCGGAGCTCGGTTTCACCATGGAGCTCATCCTGAGCGAGCTCATCACCAACGCCATCCGCTACGGCTCCGGGCCGATCCACGTGCGGCTGATCCGCGACCGTGCGCTGATCTGCGAGGTGGCCGACGGCAGCAGCACCTCACCGCATCTGCGGTACGCCGCGACGACGGACGAGGGTGGCCGGGGCTTGTTCCTGGTGTCGCAGATGGCTGAGCGCTGGGGCACCCGGTACACCCCGCAGGGCAAGGTGATCTGGGCCGAAACGGCCCTGCCCTAGGGCTCTACCAGGCGCAGGCCTCGGGGGCCTCGCCTCCGGGGCCCGGCCAGATCCCGGGTGACGGTCTGCTCGACCGCGCGCACGATCTTCAAAACACAGCACACCAGACGTCCCCGCGACCGCGCGGTGGGCGTCGTCCGGGGCGTCCGGTCCGCTGTGCGGGTCCCGACGCCCCGGTCAGCGCAGGGTCTGGTTCAGGAAGGTGATGACGGTGTTCCAGGTCGGGGTGACCGGACGGGCCGGGGTGGAGTGGCCTGCGCGTGTGCTCTCCGTGTAGGCGCCGGCCCGAGTCGCGTCATCGGTGAGCATCTCGAACAGCGTGCCGTGCGGAGCCGCGGGGAAGGAGAACATGCGCACCTCGTGCCCCGTGGCGGCCAGCTTCTCGTAGAGCAGGCGGCCCTGGTGGTAGGGCACGAGGGCGTCCTTCTCGCCGTGGAAGATCATGACTGGCGGAACGGGGCGCTTGCCGACATGGGTGAGCGGGTTGGCGGCGGCGGCCTTGTCGGGGCATTCCGTGATGGTGCAGCCGACGAGGCGCGACTCGGGTGACTTGGGGTCGTTGTGGCAGCCGGTGATTCCCATGGTCTCGTTGAACTCCCGGCAGTTGTCGGGCATGTGCGCGTCCATCTGCAGGAAGTCGGTCGGCGGGTAGAACGGGATGGCTGCCTGCACGGCACTGGAGGGGCCGCGCACCCCGACGTCGCCTTCCAGCCCGGGGTTGTTGCCGGTGACAGCGGCCATCGCGGTCGTCCAGCCGCCGGACGAGTCACCCATGATCGCAATGCGCTCGGGATCGAGGTTGTACTGCTCGGCGTGGGCGCGGAGCCAGCGGATGGCGGCCTTGATGTCGTAAAGCTGCGACGGGTGTTGGGCCTGGGAACTTGAGCGGATGGACACTCCGGCGACGGCGTACCCGGCAGGGTTGAGCCGGGCGGCGATCTTGTCGGCGTCCCGGCGTCCGTTGTCGGCCAGCCAGGCTGAACCGCGGGTCGAGATCACCAGCGGGACGGGCTTCTTGGAGCGGGGCACGTACAGATCGAGCCCGGCTTCGATCGCGTACGCAAGAACATGGTCCTGTCATCTCCGTCAAGTGAGGACTGATCTGAGGTGAGGCCGAGGGGTTGAGGTCAGGCTTCCGACGCGCTCGCGCCGTCCGTAGCCGCGACGGCGCCCGCAGGCGGCACGCCGGCCGAGCCGATCCGCCGGGAGAGGGGGACCAGGGCGATGGCGACCGCGCCGATCAGCCCGGCGAGGGCGAATGTGGTGAAGCCCCAACTCTGGTTACCGTTCGCAGCGAGCGCGCCGATCAGCCAGGGGCCGACGACCGCTCCGGTACGGCCGACTCCGGTGACCCAGCCGAGCCCCGCCGCCCGCTCGCTGTCCCGGTAGACGGTGTTGGTCGTGGCGTAGACCATGACCTGGGCGCTGAACAGCCAGACGCCGGTGACGGCGACGACGGCGTACGTCACGCCGAGCGGCAGGTGGGCGCGCAGGAGCAGGGCGCCCGCGGCGGTCAGCACGAACCAGATCGCCGACACCCGCACCGCGCCGAACCTGTCGGCGATACGGCCCGCGAGCAGCAGACCGACGATGCCGCCCGCGTTGATGACCATGAGGAAGCTGACGGAGGAGCTCAGACCGTAGCCCTCGGCGCGCATCATCTGCGGCAGCCAGGTGCTCACGCCGTACACCAGCAGCAGACCGCAGAAGGAGGCCAGCCACAGCAGCGGGGTCGCCCAGCGCGACTCGGGGCGGAACAGGGCGCGCACGGCGGCCAGCCGGCCCGCGGCTCCGGCGGCCGGGGCGGCGACAGCGGTGGGCCGGGGCAGGCCGTAGCGGTCCGCGACCGTGTCGGCCTCGGCGCGCCGGCCGCGTGCCAGCAGCACACCGGGCGACTCCGGCAGCAGGGCCAGCAGCAGTGGTACGGCGATCACGGCGGGCAGGACACCCGCCCAGAACACCCAGCGCCAGCCCGCCGCCGGCGCCAGGGAGAGGCCAAGGCCCGTCGCGGCCATGCCGCCTGCGTGGTACGAGGTCATGAGCAGGCCGGTGGTCAGGGCGGCCCGGCGCGGTGGGGCGAACTCCATGACCATGGCCAGGCACAGCGGCATGAGTCCGCCGAGCCCGAGGCCCGAGACGAAGCGGCCGAAGCCGAAGAGGCCGATGCCCTCGGCCAGGGCACAGATCGCCGAGCCGGTCGAGAACAGCGTGACGCTGGAGACGAGCATCAGCCGCCGGCCCAGCCAGTCGGTGAGATTTCCGGCGGTGAGCGCGCCGATGAGCATGCCGAACGTGGTCCAGCTGCCGATGGTGCCGGCCATGGCGGGAGTCAGGCCGAGACCCTTGTCCTCGAGCATGTGCGGCATGACAGCGCCGTAGATGTTGACGTCCATGCCGTCGAAGAAGACGGCCAGCCAGCACAGGGCCAGGACCGGGAACACCGAGCGGAACGAGTGCGGGGGAGGCAAGGGGTTGGACGCAAGGGGTGAGTTCATCTTCGTCCTTGGAGATGAGGGGGCCTCGACACATGAGCGGTTGTTCGCGTGGTGAAATTCCTTTCACCAATGTGGTGGCATGAGTCTCCGGTCAGGGCGGACGACTGTCAACGGCCCTGGGCGTACCGCCAGTACACGACAACCTCAGCCGCGCAACTGCCGTCCGCGCCCCGGCGGGGCCGGGTCATTCGCCGTGCCGTCCTCCGCGCGCCCGAGAGGCGAAGGCCGCCGGTGTCTCGCCCGCGCGAGTCCGGAAGAACTTGGTGAACACGGTGGGGCTGGAGAACCCGAGCCGTTCACCGACCGCGGCCGCGGACAGGCCGGTGTGGACGAGGAGGCGCTTGGCCTCCAGGACGGTGCGGTCGTCCAGGTACTGCTTGGCGCTGCGTCCGGTGGCGGCGCGGCAGGCACGCGTGAGGGTCCGGACGCTGTATCCGAGGGCGCGGGCGTAGTCGTCCACGCGGCGAGTCGTGGCGAGGTCACGGTCGACTGCCGCCGCGTAACGGCGGAAGACGTCGTTGCCGACGGGAGTGGTACGGGTGTCGTCGTGCAGGTGGGCCAGGCGCAGCACGAGTGCGGACACGAGGTGGCGGATCAGCTCGATGTACGCCTCGACGGGCAGGGCGCCGACGGAGTCGTAGGTGGTCTCCAGAAGGGACAGGGTCGCATCCAGCGAGGCCCGTTCTTCGGCGTCGGGGACGAGCGTGCCCTGCGGATGGAACGGACCGACGTACGCGGCGGCCACGGTGCCCGGGGCGACGAAGCCGGGCATGAAGAACACCACCGCACCCTGAGCGGTCTCGACCGAGGTGTCGAATCGGTGCACCTGGTCGGGGCGGATCCACAGCCAGGCACCGGGCGGCATGAGGTGTTCCACGCCGTCGACCCAGTGCCGCAGGAAGCCCCGCTTGACGGAGATCAGGTGATGGAACTCGGCGCGCATGGGCTTCAGCAGGTCCACGCCGTCCTGCGCGGCACGCTCCCGAAGCCGGGCGAAGTCCCACACCTCGGCGCCCGGCGGCCCGCCCGGCGAGGGCCGGAACGGGACTTCGGTAATGCGAGCCTGTCCGTTTCTGTCCATGGTGTGTCCTCAGTGTAGGCCTGCCGGGGCCGCGACCGCTCCTAACGTGGAGGACAACGGAGCTGATCAGAGCCACCGCGTCGACGGCGGCTGAGCTCCGACCGCGGGCCTGGGTGACCGAAATGGTGTGGAGCGGCCGGCGGTCCCGATCAGAGCGAACGACGAAGGAGACGTACACCATGCGTTTGATTGTGGGCATGACAGGCGCAACGGGTGCCGTGTTCGGTGTGCGCCTCCTGGAGAGCCTGCGCGAACTCCCCGACGTGGAGACGCACCTGGTCCTCTCCCGCTGGGCACGCACCACCATCGAGCTGGAGACCGGCCTGTCGGTGCGCGAGGTGTCGGGCCTCGCGGACGTGACGCACAGTCCCGAGGACCAGGGCGCCAGCATCTCGTCCGGGTCCTTCAGGACCGACGGCATGATCATCGCGCCCTGCTCGATGAAGACCCTGGCCGGCATTCGCGCCGGATACGCCGAGGGGCTCGTCGCCCGTGCCGCCGATGTCGTCCTCAAGGAGCGGCGCAGGCTCGTGCTGATGCCGCGCGAGACGCCGCTGAGCGAGATCCATCTGGAGAACATGCTCGCGCTCGCACGACAGGGCGTGCGGCTGGTGCCGCCGATGCCGGCCTTCTACAACCACCCCGGCTCTGTCGACGACATCGTCGACCACGTCACGGCGCGGGTCCTGGACCAGTTCGACCTGCCCGCCCCCGCCGCCAAGCGGTGGCCGGGCATGCGCGCCGCCCGCCGGGAGCAGTCGTCCGCCGCCTGAGCCGCCTCCGCCCCCTCATCGACAACTCACCTTCACAGCAAAGGACTTCACCATGGCCTACGACGACCTGCGCAGCTTCCTGGACACCCTCGACGAGGAGGGCCAGCTGATCCGCATCACCGAAGAGGTGATGCCCGAGCCGGACATCGCCGCCGCCGCGAACGCCGCCCCACGGCTGGGCGACGCCGCCCCCGCCCTGTACTTCGACCATGTGTACGGCTTCACGAGCGCCCGCATCGCGATGAACGTGCACGGATCGTGGGCCAACCATGCCCTCGCACTCGGCCTGCCCAAGGAGACCGGGACGAAGGAGCAGGTGGAGGAGTTCATCCGGCGCTGGGAGCAGTTCCCCGTCGCGCCCGAGCACCGCGACAACCCGCTGTGGGCCGAGAACACGGTCGAGGGCGAGGACGTCAACATCTTCGACGTCCTCCCGCTGATCCGCCTCAACGACGGTGACGGCGGCTTCTACATCGACAAGGCCGCGGTCGTCTCCAAGGACCCCGACGACCCGGAGAACTCCGGCAAGCAGAACGTCGGCGTCTACCGCATCGAGGTCAAGGGCAGGCGCAAGCTCGCCCTCCAGCCGGTGCCCATGCACGACATCGCCCAGCATCTGCACAAGGCCGAGGAACGAGGGGAGGACCTCCCCGTCGCGATCACCCTCGGCAACGACCCGGTGATCTCCATCGCCGCCTCCACCCCGATGGCGTACGACGAGAACGAGTACGAGCTGGCCGGCGCCCTGCGCGGCGCCCCCGCGCCGATCACGAAGGCCCCGCTCACCGGCCTGCCCGTGCCGTGGGGCTCCGAAGTCGTCATCGAAGGTGTCATCGAGGGCCGCAAGCGGGAGATCGAAGGCCCCTTCGGCGAATTCACCGGCCACTACTCCGGCGGCCGCAACATGACCGTCATCCGCATCGACCGGATCTCCCACCGCACGCGCCCCGTCTTCGAGCACCTCTACCTCGGCATGCCCTGGACCGAGTGCGACTACCTGATCGCCGCCAACACCTGCGTGCCGCTGTACCAGCAGCTGAAGAAGGAATTTCCCGAGGTCCAGGCCGTCAACGCCATGTACACGCACGGACTTGTGGTGATCGTGTCGACCAGGAAGCGGTACGGCGGCTTCGCCAAGGCCGTCGGTATGCGGGTGCTGACCACCCCGCACGGCCTGGGCTACGCGGCCACGGTCATCGTCGTCGACGAGGACGTGGACCCGTTCAACCTGCCGCAGGTGATGTGGGCGCTGTCGACCAAGATGAACCCGGCAGGCGACCTTGTCCAGATCCCCAACCTGTCCGTCCTGGAACTCGCTCCGCAGGCCGGCACCCCCGGCATCACCGACAAGCTCGTGATCGACGCCACCACCCCGGTGGAGCCGGACCGCCGCGGCAACTACGGCAACCAGGTCCGCGACCTGCCCGAGACGAGCACCTGGCTCACCAGGCTCCAGCAGCTCGCCGCCCGCAACTGACCCACTCCGGCCCACCGCGAGGAGACATCCGCCATGCCCGAGAAGACCCTCTGCCCCCGCTGCGCGTACGAGACCATCGAGCACGTGTACAGCTCTCCCGTCCCCGGCGCCTGGGACGTCCTGCAGTGCGCCCAGTGCCTGTACACGTGGCGCACCAGCGAGCCGCCCCGTCGTACCCAACGGGATGCCTACCCGGACGGCTTCAGGTTGACCGTCGAGGACATCAGGAACGCACCCGAGGTCCCCGCCGTCCCGCCCCTGCGCACGAAGCCAGAGCCGACCGCGTGAGCGGCCAGGCCCGTCACGCCGAGTGCCCGCCGGAGGAGATCCGACGGGCACTTGGGTCGGGTCCGCTGTCCGACGGTGGCGGGCCTTCTCCGGCTCGCTGCCGCAGTCACGGTCCGGACGCTACCGAAGGGTGGATTCAAGCAGCAGTTCGCTCAGGTCCGCCGGCATGGTGATCATGCAGTCGTGCCCGGTCGGCAGTTCCCGTATCCGTGCTGGGGAGCCGTCGGGCTGTGTCGCGGGGACCGGCCGCCGCACGATGCCTTCCGGCTCTGCGCCGACGCAGTGGATGTGCGTGCGCGGAATGGAGTTCACGGCAGGGTTGTCCAGCCGGACTGGTTGCCGCAGGCAGCGCACTGGCTGGTCGGAGAGCGTCGCACGCAGCCATGCGACGTCCGCCGGGTCGGTGACTCCGAACAGGCCGAGGGGCGGAGGCATCTCGGGCAGCGGCGGGATGCGCCAGCCGTTGTCGGACTTGGCGGCCAGGTCGATCAGGTTCTGGGTCATGGGCTGCACGTCGACAGCGGTCTCGCCGTGCTCCGGGACCATCGCGTCGAGGTACACCAAGTGCGCGATGCGTTCCGGTACCTCGTTGGCCACGGACGAGACGACCAGCCCCGCGTAGCTGTGCCCCACGAGCACCACCCCGGTCAGGTTCTCCTCGTGGATCAGCTTGACGACGTCCGCGACGTGCGTGTCGAGCCCCACCTCGGGACCGAGCAGGTGTGCTTTGTCGCCGTAGCCGGTCAGTGAGGGCGCGAACACGCGGTGTCCGGCCGATTCCAGCAGCGGGACCACCCGCTCCCAGCACCGGCCGTTGTGCCAGGCGCCGTGTACCAACAGAAAAGTAGACATCAGGGGAAACTTTTCCTCTTCGGGGCGTGGAGGCGCGGGAGCATGACGGTTCCTCTTTGTGCCTCGGTACTCTTCAGGAACCGAAATCATCGTGCTGCACCTGCCACACCCCGATCAATAAGGCACATTTCGGTGCCCCGGTTCTCTGGAGGTAACCATGAGCGGCACAGTGGGCGGCGAGTCGCGGCCGGCACGGCCCAAGGACCCGTGCCAGACCCGTGAAGTGCTCGGCATCGTGGGCGACAAGTGGTCGCTGCTGATCGTGCGTAACCTCAGCCAGGGGCCGCGCCGCTTCACCGAACTCAAGCGGTCCGTCGACGGGATCAGCCAGCGTATGCTCACCGTCACCCTGCGCGGCCTGGAACGCGACGGGATCCTCACACGGACCGTCCGCAACGTCATGCCGCCGCACGTCAGTTACGAACTCACTCCGATGGGCAGGACCCTCCGCGAAGCCACCGCACCCCTGTTGGAGTGGAGCATCACGCACCTGACGCACATCGAGGCCGCCCGCGCCGTGTACGACGCCCGCCCCGACACCTCGCCGTGACGCAACCCGGACACCGCCGAATCTGCTGCTGATCAAGCCCTCAATGCGGCCCTCGAAGCACCGACATGGGGGAGACACGCACACCCCGCCCCCGAACTATGTAGCCCCACCACATGTGCCCCTGACCTGCACGTTCCTACCGTGTGCACACACGTACCCGTCCCCACCGCACACGAGGAAGTGGCGCCCATGGCCTCCGCAGCAACCGCTCCCCCGCCCCAGGGCAACCTCAAGCGCATCGTCGCAGCCAGCCTCATCGGCACCACCATCGAGTGGTACGACTTCTTCCTCTACGGCTCCGCCGCCGCGCTCGTGTTCAACCAGCTGTTCTTCCCGGACTCCGACCCGCTCGTCGGGACGCTGCTGTCGTTCCTGACGTACGCGGTCGGATTCGCCGCCCGGCCCCTGGGTGCGCTGGTGTTCGGGCATTACGGAGACCGGCTCGGGCGCAAGAAGCTGCTGGTGCTGAGTCTGCTGATGATGGGCGGGGCGACCTTCGCGATCGGACTGCTGCCGACGCACGGGAGTATCGGCACGGCCGCGCCGGTCCTGCTCACCGTGCTCCGGCTGGTCCAGGGGTTCGCGCTGGGCGGTGAGTGGGGCGGTGCGGTGTTGCTGGTGTCGGAGCACGGGGACGCGCGGCGGCGCGGGTTCTGGGCCTCGTGGCCGCAGACCGGCGCGCCGGCGGGGCAGTTGCTGGCCACCGGTGTGCTGTCCCTGCTGACGGCCGTGCTGTCGGACGCCGCGTTCGGCAGCTGGGGCTGGCGGGTCCCCTTCCTGCTCTCCGGAGTGCTGGTGATCGTCGGTTTGTGGATTCGCCTGTCTGTCGATGAATCGCCTGTCTTCAAGCAGGCGTTGGCGCAGGCCGAGGCCCGCAGGGCGGACCAGGCCGGGGACGCGGAGAAGCTGCCGCTCGTCGCCGTGCTGCGGCACCACTGGCGTGACGTCCTGGTCGCGATGGGCGCACGGATGGCGGAGAACATCAGCTACTACGTCATCACCGCGTTCATCCTCGTCTACGCCACCACCTCGGCCGGTGTCTCCAAGCAGACGGCGCTCAACGCGGTGCTGGTCGCCTCAGCCGTGCACTTCGCGGTCATCCCGGCCTGGGGCGCGCTCTCCGACCGGATCGGACGCCGTCCCGTCTACCTGATCGGTGCCGTCGGCGTCGGGCTGTGGATGTTCCCGTTCTTCTCGCTGATCGACACCGGCGGCTTCGGCAGCCTGCTGCTCGCCGTCACGGTCGGGCTGGTGCTGCACGGCGCGATGTACGCGCCCCAGGCCGCGTTCTTCTCGGAGATGTTCGGCACCCGGATGCGCTACTCCGGTGCCTCGATCGGCGCCCAGTTCGCCTCGGTCGCGGCCGGCGCTCCGGCACCGCTGATCGCCACCGCGTTGCTGTCCGACTACGGCAGCTCCACGCCGATCGCCCTGTACGTCATCGCCGCCGCCGTGCTCACGGTGGTCGCGGTGGCGGCGGCCGAGGAGACCCGCAACCGGGACCTGGCCGACGTCGACCCTCCCGCCGACACGGACCCGACGACGTCCCCGGCGGACGCCCGCACCGTGTGAGGCGGCCCCGCACCGACCCCCGCGCGTCCGACGGGCGTTCGGGGGTCAGCGCTGTGCCGGTACCGACAACCGGTGCAGTCGCAGGGCGAGTTGGATCTCCAGGGCGCGGGCCGGGCTCTGCCAGTCGTCGCCGAGGAGCCGGCCGACGCGTTCGAGGCGCTGAGCCACCGTGTTCACATGGACGTGCAGTTCGTCCTTGGTGCGGGCGGGGCTCATGCCGCAGGCGAAGTACGCGTCGAGGGTGCGCAGCAGTTCGGTGCCGCGCCGGGCGTCGTACGCGACGACCTCGCCGATGGTGCGGTCGACGAAACCCGGGATGTCCCGGTCGCCGGCCAGGAGCAGTCCCAGGAAGCCGAAGTCCTCGGCGGCGGCCCCGTCCCCGGTGCGGCCGAGGAGCCGCAGGGCGTCGAGGCAGCGCCGGGCCTCCCCGTAGGCCGTGGCCACGGTGTCGGGGTGGGTGGCGAGGTCCTCGGTGGGTGCGGAGGCGCCGACGGTGACCGGGGCGTGGACCGCGGTGCCCAGATGCCGGGCGGCGCGGCGGGCCAGGTCGGTGGCGGTGTCGCGCGGGCCGAGGGGCAGCAGCAGGACCGTACCGCCGTCCCGGGCGGCGGCCAGGCCGTGCCGGGTGGCGGCGAGGTGGGACGCGGCGGCCGCCAGGCGTCTGCGGGCGTCCGCCTCCTGGTCGGCGTCGGCCGCGTCGCCCTCTAGGCGCGCGGCCAGCACCACATGGACGGCGTCGAGGTCGGCGTGCAGGCGGCTCGCTCGCTCGCGCAGCAGGCGCGGATCGTGGTCGCGGGCGTCCAGCAGGTCGTCCAGGAGTTCGCCGCGCACGCGCTGCTCGGCCTCGGCGGCGGACCGGCGGGCCAGGAGCAGCAGGGAGGTGACCATGGCGGCACGCTCCAGGGTGCGCTGGTCGACGGGGTCGAGCCCCGGTTGGCCGCGCAGCACGAGCGCGCCGAGCAGTTCGCCGCCGGCGGCGACGGCGGCGATCCAGTCGTCCTGGTGCCGCACCGCGTGCCCCTCCGCACGGGAGATCGTCAGGGCCTCGGCCGGTGCCGCGGGGGTCTCGGCGAACTCGACCGTCCCGTCGAGGACCTCGGAGACCGCGGCGGCCACGTCGTGGACCCCGCCGCCGCGCAGCACGAGTTCGGCGAGCCGGTCGTGCACGTCGGAGGCGCGCTCGATGACGCCACTGCGGTCCTGGATGATCTCGTTGGCCCGCTCCAGGCCGGCGAGGGCCGACCTGGTCTCGGCGAGCAGGTTGGCGGTGTCGATGGCCGCCGCGGCGAGGGCCGCGAAGGAGCCGAGCAGGGCGATCTGCTCCCGCTCGAAGACCCGGGCGCGGCGGTCCGCGGCGAACAGCACGCCGATGACGTGGTGCCCGAGCGTCAGCGGAACGCCGAGGATGGCGACGAGCCCTTCGTCGCGCACGCCCGTGTCGATGGTGAGGGTGTGCTGGAAGCGCTCGTCCTTGAAGTAGTCGTCGGTGACGTAGGGGCGTGCCGTCTGGGCGACCAGACCGCCGAGTCCCTCCCCCATGCCCAGCCGCAGCTGCTGGAACCGGGCCGCGACGGAACCCTCGGTGACCCGCATGTAGGTGTCGCCCCGGGCCGGGTCGTTCAGGCTGAGGTAGGCGACGTCCGTGCCCAGCAGCGACCGGGCGCGCTGGACGATCGCCTGGAGCACGGCGTCCAGGTCACGCAGCCCCGCGAGGTCGTGTGCGGTCTCGAACAGGGCGGACAGCTCGGCCTCGCGGCGGCGCCGTCCCTCCAGCTCGGAGCGCACGCGCAGGGCGAGCGGCTTGGCCTGCTCGAGCGCGGCGATCCACTCGGCCGAGCGTCCTTCGGCGCGCGCGAGCAGCACGGGCTGCTCGTAGGCCTCGGCGGACGCGCCGCGGGCCAGGAGCTCGAGATACGGCGTCCCGGCACCGGCCGGCGGCGCTTCGGCGGCGTCGGCCGACGGCACCTCGGCGGCGTCGGCCCGGCGCCCGGCTGACTGCACATGATCGCTGGACATGCTCACAGGATTCACCATGGCCGGGCCGTCGTGTCAGGCCTGTGGAAAACCTTCCGGTCGCGGGGCCCGCCGCTCAGTGGGCGGTCCAGCCGCCGTCGAGCACGAGCGAGGCGCCGGTCACGAAGGACGCCTGCTCGCCGCACAGATAGGCCACGGCCTCGGCGACCTCGTCCGGTTCGATGAGCCGTTTGACGGCGCTGTCCTTGAGGAGCACCTCCGTCAGGACGCGCTCCTCGGAGATGCCGTGCGCCCGCGCCTGGTCGGCGAGCTGCTTCTCCACCAGCGGGGTGCGCACATAGGCGGGGTTCACACAGTTCGAGGTGACACCGTGGGGTGCGCCTTCGAGGGCGGCGGTCTTGGACAGTCCCTCCAGGCCGTGTTTGGCCGCCACATAGGCCGACTTGTAGGCAGAGGCGCGCAGTCCGTGGACGGACGACACATTCACGATGCGGCCCCATCCCTGCCCGTACATGTGGGGCAGGGCGCCACGGATGAGCCGGAACGGCGCCTCCAGCATCACGGTGAGCACCGTGTGGAAGACGTCGGCCGGGAACTCCTCGATGGGCCGTACCAGCTGGAGTCCGGCGTTGTTGACGAGGACGTCGGTGCCCGCGGCGGCGTGTTCGGCGGCGTCCAGGTCGGTGAGGTCGAGGACGTGCGGCTCCACGGTGCCCGCGAGGCCGCGGCCCTGTTCGGCGAGCGCGTCCAGGCCCGCGGCGTCCCGGTCGACGGCTCTCACCTTCGCCCCGGCGGCCGCGAGCCGCAGCGCGCAGGAGCGGCCGATGCCGCCGGCGGCGCCGGTGACGAGCGCGGTGCGGCCGTCGAGGTCGAGCGGGGAGGCGTGGGGAGCCGGAAGGACACGGGGCGCGGTCATGCCTCGACCCTAGGGAGCACCTCGGCACCGCCCCATGTGGTCTTACCCCATAGTTCAGCTGGAGGTAGTGGGGTCGAACCATGTGGGGGCGTCCGACAGGGCCTGCTTGATCCGCAGCAGCCCGAACTCGTTCAGCTCGGGCAGGGCGTCGATGTCGAACCAGCCCACGTCGATCGACTCGTCGTCGTTGACCCGTGCCTCGCCGCCCACGGCCTGGCAGCGGATGGTGACGTCCATGTACTGGCAGGTGTCGCCGTTGTCGTACGTGACGGGGTCCAGCGCCTGGACGAGGACGATTCGTTCGGCGACGCAGCGCACGGCCGTCTCCTCGTAGACCTCCCGCACGGCGCAGGCCGCGGGCTGCTCACCCGGGTCCGGGATGCCTCCGATCACGGACCACCGGCGCGTGTCGGACCGGCGGTTGAGCAGCACTCTGCCCTCGTCGTCGAAGACGAGGGCGGTGACTCCGGGGAGCCAGAGCAGCTGGTGACCGGCCGAGGCGCGGAGGGTGCGGATGAAGTCTGGAGTAGCCATGGCGACGACCCTAACCGGCAGGTCGCGGTCCGGTGGGTTTCGGGCGGTGCGCTCCCGGCGTACGGCTACACGTCATCGGCGCGTCGTCCGCGCAGGCCGGCGCCGACGGCCCAGCCGAGTCCGCCGACCGCGACCAGCACGAGCGCGATCTCCGGCAGCACGCCCAGCCGCGTGGCCGGGGTCTGCGAGGACCGCAGCGGCACCTTCTGCACCAGCGAGTCGGCCACGAACATGCCGGTCTTCTGCGTGATCCTGCCGTCCGGCATGATGATCGCGCTGACGCCGCTGGTCACCGGCACGGTCACGGTCCGGCTGTGTTCGACCGCGCGGACCCGGGACATGGCGAGCTGCTGGTAGGTCATCTCGCTGCGGTCGAAGGTGGCGTTGTTGCTCGGCACGGAGATCATCTGGGCGCCGTCGGTGACCTCGGAGCGCACGGTCCAGTCGAACGCGGCCTCGTAGCAGGTGACGAGGCCGACCTTGGCGCCGTCCATGGTGAACACACCCGGCTCGGTGCCCCGGCTGAAGTCCTGGCGGACCATCGCCGTCCAGTTCTCGTTGATGGCGCCGATGAGCGAACGCAGCGGCAGGTACTCGCCGAACGGTTGGATCTGGCGCTTGTCGTAGGTGTCGACGGGGCCCTTCGCCGGGTCCCAGAGGATCTGCTCGTTGTACAGCTTGCCGTCCCGCTCGACGACGCCGCCGACCGAGATGGGTGCGCCTATGGCCTTGGCCGCCGCGTCGATCACGGCGCGTGCGTCGGGGTTGGCGAAGGGGTCGATGTCGGAGGAGTTCTCGGGCCACAGCACGAGGTCGGGCCGCGCCACCTTGCCTGCCCTGACCTTCGCGGCCAGGCGTTCGGTCTCGCGCGCGTGGTAGTCGAGTACGGCGCGCCGCTGGGAGTTGAAGTCGAGTCCCGCGCGCGGCACGTTGCCCTGGATCGCGGCGACGGTCACGCTGCCGTCCTCGGCCCGGTCGCTGACCAGCGGCCGGGCGGCGAGCGCCCCCAGAACGGGGACGCCCATGCTGAGCACGGCGACGGCTGCCGCCGCGGGCCGCACGACGCCGGTGGCGCGCCGCTCCAGACCGAGACGCAGGGCCTCGTACAGGCCGAAGCCGCACAGGACGACCGCGAAGCCGAGCACCGGGGTGCCGCCCACCGCGGCGAGCGGCAGGAACACACCGTCCGCCTGCCCGAACGCGACCTTCCCCCAGGGGAAGCCGTCGAACGGCACACGCGCGCGTGCCGCCTCGCCGGCGATCCACACGGCGGCCGCCCACACCGGCCCGCCGGGGAGCCTGGACACGACCGTGACACCCGCGCCGACCAGTGCGACGAAGACCGCCTCGATGGCCACCAGGGCGAGCCAGGGCCCGGGGCCGACCTCCACTCCGGTCCACACCAGCAACGGCAGCAGGAAGCCGAGCCCGAAGAGGTAGCCGAGGCCGAGCCCCGCCTTCCAGCCGCGGCCGCGCAGCACCCAGCCGAAGACGGCGAAGGCCGGCAGGGCCAGCCACCACAGGGTGCGCGGCGGGAAGCTGACGTAGAGGAGCAGGCCGGAGAGCGCGGCTGCGGCGGCCGGAACGAGGCGCTGGAGCCGCCGGGCCCAGGCCCGCGCCCCGGGCGCGACCCGCGGATCCAGCTGGTCCGGTTCGCCGACGGAGGTTGCGGTGACGGTCACTCCCGGAGTGTAAGGCGAGTGACCTTGACGCCGACAGCGCGGTCCACGGGGCTGCCCGGGACCTGCCCGCCTCCTTCTCGCGGGACGGCCCCGCCCCTCCCGGCAACAACGTTCCTGCTCATTTCGTCACGACACATCCACAAACCGCCCACCAGCGGCTACGGTGTGCCGAAGCCTCAGTCGTGCGGCCCGTGGCGGCCCGCCGGCCGGGGTCTTCACAGGTCGGGGGCGACGTGGTGCGCGGGGGGCGGGGTGGGTTCCAGAGGAATGACGTCTGCGTCCGGGCCGGACGCGGACGGTGAGAGACGAATCGTTTCCGATGCGGCCGGTGTGATGGTGCTGGGGGCGTGCGCCGGCTGGTCCCTGATCACGGCGGCCGCGCACGGCGGACGGCCGGAGGGAGTACTCCTCGCGGTGCTGGCCGTGGCGGCCGGCTACGCCGCCGGGCGGATCGGCGGGGCGCTGCTGCCGGTGGGCGCGCCCCTCGCCGGGGCGCTGGCCGGTGCCGGGGTGACGGTGGCCGTACCGCACCTCGCTCCGGGCCCGCAGATCACCACGCCTCTGGGGCATGCCGGAGCCACGGCTGCCGTGCTGACGCTGTCGGCCGGTGCCGCCTGCTGCGCGGCCTGGGCCGCTTCCGTCCCGGCCGTGCGGCTCGCCCTGCGGGGGCTGGCCGCCGGGACCGCGGTGCTGGCCGCGGTGCTCGGCTCGACCAGCGGGTGTGCCGGCTGCCTGGCGGTGCTGGTGTGCTCGCTGGCCGCCGGCCGCACCCGGCACCGAGGAGCCGCTCTCGCCGTCATGGCCGCGGTCGCCGCCCTGGTGACCGGTCTGACCTGTGCGGTCGCCGCGCGGACCGTACCGGGCGGGCCCGTGGCCGCGCTGGAGGGGCGACTGACCCCGCACCGCGTGGAACTGTGGCGGGATGCCTGGCACCTGATGCGCGGCGACGCCGCCCTGGGGGTCGGCCCGGGGCGCTTCGGAGAGCTGAGCGCGACGTCCGCCGAGTCACTGCTCTCCGACGGCAAGCCCCACTCGGCACCCCTTCAGCAGGCGGCCGAGCAGGGCGTCATCGGCGTGGTCCTCCTGGCGGCGGCCTTCGGGTGGGTGCTGTACGCGCTGTGGCGCGGCCCGCGTCCGACACCGGTGGTACTCACAGCGGGCGCGGCCCTGACGGCGCTCGCGGCCATCGCCGCGCTCGGCAACGCGCTGAGCTTCGCCACGGTGTCGGTGGGGGCGGGCCTGCTGGCGGGCATGGCCACGGCTCGCCCGCTCGCCGACGAACCACCGGACCAGGTGCCGGAGACCCGCCCTCGGAGCGCCGGACGCACTCCCGCCCGGTGATACGCCCGGGTCCGTCCGATCGCGGCCTCGGGCGGCTCAGTGCGCGGGGGCGCCCGGCTCCGCGGGACCCAGCCGCGACTCGATCACCCGCACGGCCGCCTCCGCGTCGTCCACGGTGACCGTGAACGTGTGCCCGTCCCACAGCTCCAGCACGACGCCCTCACCTCGTCGTACGACCACCGCGGTGCCCTTCTCGGGCCGCCACCGGTAGCCCCAGCCGCCCCAGTGGCGCGGGGTGACGTGCGAGGTGTACGTGGCGCCCGCCACGTGGGAGAGCGGGATACGGCGCCGGGGCAGTCCGATGTGGCCGCAGCGCACCTCCAGGTGCTTCTCGTCGACCTTCAGGGCGACGTGCACGAAGGCGAGCGTTCCGAAGAGGACCAGCAGCCCGGCGGCGATGCACCCGACGACGGCCATGACGAGGGGGGCGGTGCCGGACGTCCACGCCGAGTCGACGGCCAGCTCGACGCCCAGCGCCATGCAGGCGGCGCCGATGAGCGCCAGCAGCCACTGGACCCGGTTGGTGGCCCGGCCGGTCCAGACGACGGGCGGCTGGTGGGAGGCGTTCTCGCCGTGGCGGTGGTCCCTCATGCGTATGAGGTTACTCAGGTTTCGCTCCGCTGGTACCTCGTGGCGGAGCGTGACCGGCCCCGCTACGCCCGGGAACCGCCTCCACCGGCTGGACGGCCGCCGGTGACCTGTGTGTGCGTTCAGCCGGCCGGCGTGACCGCCTGGAGCAGCCGCCCCTCGTCGTACGCCAGGGCGGGGGCGGGCAGGGTGCCCTCGCGTCCGCTCAGAAGCACGGTCAGGGTGCCGAGGGGGGTGGCCCACGGCGCGGGCTGCTCGCCGAGCCGGCGCAGGGCCTGGGCGGCCACGGCGCCCGCGGAGCCGTGCAGCACGAGGGGCGGCCGGCCGGGGCGCCGGACTGCGGTCCGGATGCGCTCGGCCACGAGTTCGTAGTGGGTGCAGCCCAGGACGACGGTGGTCACCTCGTCGGGGGTCAGGGCGGCGGCCGCTGAGACAGCGGCGTCGATCGCCGCCTCGTCGGCGTGCTCGACGGCCTCGGCGAGGCCCCAGCAGGGCACCTCGGTGACGGGCACCCCGTCGGCGAAGTCGCGGATCAGGGTGCGCTGGTAGGTGCTGCCGGTGGTGGCCGGGGTGGCCCAGATGGCGAGGGGCCCGCCGCCTGCCGCGGCCGGCTTGATCGCCGGGACGGTGCCGATGACCGGGAGGTCCGGTTCGAAGCGGGCGCGCAGGGCGGTGAGCGCGTGCACGGTCGCGGTGTTGCAGCCGACGATCAGGGCATCGGGGCGGCGCGCGGCGGCGGCCTCGGCGACGGCAAGGGCGCGCTCGGTCAGGTCCTGCGGGGTCCTCGGGCCCCACGGCATTCCGTCGGGGTCCAGGGAGAGCACGAGATCGGCGTCGGGGCGCAGCCGCCGAACCGCGGCGGTGGCCGCCAGCAGACCGATTCCGGAGTCCATGAGCGCGATCTTCACCCGATCACGATAGACGATGAGCCGTCCCGGCCCGGCCCTGTGGGGCAGACTGCGCCCGTGAGCGCCGTTGTGTGGACTGCCGCTGGATCGCTTCTCGCCTGGCTGTGGCTGCTGCTCTGTCAGGGCTTCTTCTGGCGCACGGATGTGCGACTGCCGCCGCGTGGGGAGCCGGACGTGTGGCCGTCCGTGTGCGTCGTCGTCCCGGCACGCGACGAGGCGCCGCTGCTGCCCGCCGCACTGCCGTCGCTGCTCCGGCAGGACTATCCGGGACGGGCGGAGATCTTCCTCGTCGACGACGGCAGTTCGGACGGCACCGGTGACCTGGCGCGCGAACTGGCGCGCCGGCACGGCGGGCTGCCGCTGACCGTGGGCTCGCCCGGCGAGCCGCCCGCGGGCTGGACCGGCAAGCTGTGGGCGGTGCGACACGGCATCGGGCTGGCACGCGAGCGCGACCCCGAGTACCTGCTGCTGACGGACGCCGACATCGCGCACGCGCCGGACAGCCTGCGGGAACTGGTGGCCGCGGCCCGTGCCGGCGGATTCGACATCGTCTCCCAGATGGCCCGGCTGCGAGTGGAGAGCACCTGGGAGCGGTTCGTCGTACCGGCCTTCGTCTACTTCTTCGCCCAGCTCTACCCCTTCCGCCGGATCGGCGGAGTGGGGACGCGGACGGCGGCGGCGGCCGGGGGCTGCGTCCTGCTGCGGGCGGAGGCCGCCGAGCGGGCTCGGATCCCGGACACGATCCGGCACGCCGTGATCGACGACGTAGCGCTCGCGCGGGCCGTCAAGGGGAGCGGCGGTCGCGTGTGGCTGGGACTCGCCGACCGGGTGGACAGTGTGCGGCCGTATCCGCGACTGCGTGACCTGTGGCGGATGGTGTCGCGCAGCGCGTACGCCCAGCTGCGGCACAATCCGCTGCTGCTCGCCGGGACGGTCGCGGGGCTGGCGCTGGTGTATCTGGTGCCGCCCGCGGCCCTGACGGCCGGCCTGGTGACGGGGAACACGGCGGCAGCGGTCACCGGCGGGGCGGCCTGGCTCGTGATGACGGGGACGTACGTCCCGATGGTCCGCTACTACCGGCAGCCGCTGTGGCTCGCTCCCCTGCTGCCGTTCACCGCGTTCCTCTACCTCCTCATGACGGTCGATTCCGCGGTGCAGCACTACCGGGGGCGGGGGGCGGCCTGGAAGGGCCGCACCTACGCGCGCCCTGACGCGGTGCCCGACGAGGGCTGACGGCCTCCGACGGGAGTCACTTCCTGCCGGGGGTCCAGTTCATGCCCCACCCGTAGGCGTGGTCGACGGTCCGCTGCGGGCTCACGCCGCGCTCGGGCACCAGGTAGCGGGCCTCGCGCTGGACGACCAGGTCGCCGCCGGTGTTGGTGATCAGGGCGAGCGCGCACACGGGAGAGGGGACGGTGCACTCGTCGAGGGAGAACTCGACCGGGGCGCCGTGCTGCGGCTGGAGGGTGACGGTGGCGTTCAGGTCGGCGAAGGAACGGGCGCCCTCGTAGATGGTGACGAAGACGAGGATGCGCCGGAGGGCGTTTGTGTGGTCGAGATTGACGGTGAGGTTCTCGCCGCTCGCCACGGAACCCGTGCGGTCGTCGCCGTCGAGGTGGATGTACGGAGGCCGGTGCAGCGCCCCGAAGGCGTTGCCGAGGGCCTGGACGACGCCCTTGCTGCCGTCGGTGAGTTCGTACAGCGCGCACAGGTCGAGGTCGAGGTCGGAGTGCATCGCGGCCGGACGGCCGAACTTGCTGCTCCAGCCCGAGAACTGCTTGCGCACCTGCCAGTTGAGGTTCACGTGCAGGGCGCCGGAGGTGCCGCCCTGCTTGGTCAGCGACACCGAGGGGGCCGCCTTGGTGAGCGTCACCTTGGTGAGGCGGACGGGTGCGGGCGGCGCCGCCGGGGGCGCGACGGGCGGAGGCGGCACCGGAGCAACGGCCGGTGCAGGAGCCGGGACCGGCGCAGGGACCGGTGCGGGAGCCGGAGCCGCACGCTGTGGCTCGTCCACGGTGATGCCGTACTCGGTGGCCAGGCCTTCCAGTCCGCTGCTGTAGCCCTGTCCGACGGCGCGGAACTTCCAGGCGCCCTGGCGGCGGTAGAACTCGCCCAGCACGAAAGCGGTTTCGACGGTCGCGCCCGGGTTGTCGAAGCGGGCCACCGGGCTGCCCTGGGCAGCGTCCCGCACCTCGATGCAGAGGTCAGGGAGCTGACCGAAGGTGCCGCCGTCGGCGGAGGCGGCGAGGACGACCGTCTCGATCGCGGGCTCCACGCGGGCGAGGTCGACGAGGAGCGTGTCGGTCACCCGGCCGTCGGTGGTGCGCTTGCCCTCGTGCCGGATCGCGCCGGAGGAGTGCGCGGGCTGGTTGTAGAAGACGAAGTCCGCGTCGGAGCGCACCTTTCCGCCGACCAGCAGCAAAGCGGAGGCGTCGGCGTCGGGCACGCCGGGTCCGGTACGCCAGCCCAATTCCACCCGCAGCGCCGTAGTCGACACCGGAGTGTTTGAACCTTTCAGCATTTGCATGTCCGCCCCCATTGCGTGGCACCTCACCGGGCACATCCCGGCCGTCCGACGAGTTCCGTTCGCACAACTTATTCCTCCCCGCGGCGAACTCCCATGCGCGGCGCCGCCGAGACCCGCGGCCAACCGCTGGTAACCCGCCCGGAACTCGGCCTTTACACGATCAGCGCCCTGCTTGGCGCCCTTTTTTGCCGAGTTCGCTCGCATTGGGGATCCCCGGTCACTGCGGGAACGGAAAACAACCCTCTTATCGGTCTCCCCAACCAGCACATCGTGGGCTTAACTTATGTGCCATGACCTCCCCCCGCTCCACCTTCGGCGGCGGATACTACTCCGCCTCCTTCCCGGACACCCCGATCTACGACAGGCTCGTCGCCGAGCGGGGCACCCCGCAGATCGCCCCGATCCGGGTCCCCGCTCAGTACGACACACCGGGCAGCAGCCTGCCGGCCCTCCCGTCGGCGCTCCCCGCCCTGCCGGCCGCACCGTCCCAGCCCGCCTACGGCTATCCGCAGACGCAGCAGCCCGCACCGCTCCAGCAGGCGCCCGCGGCGTACATCCCGCAGCAGGCGACCGCGCCGCGCGGCTATCCCGGCCCGCAGCCGCAGCAGCCGCGCCCGGCGGCGCCCGCGGGCTACGAGGCGATGCGCCCCGCGGCTTCCCGGCCCGCCCCGGCCCCCTATCAGGAGCCGTACAACAACCAGCAGTACCGCGGTTACTGAGCCGCCTCCCGGGGGCCGTCGGTGCCGACTGGCACGATGGCCCCATGGGGAACGCACACCTGCACTCGATCCACCTCCACCCGGTCAAGGCGGTCCGGGGCCTGACGCCCCGGGAGGCCGCCGTGGAGCCCTGGGGGCTGGCCGGTGACCGGCGCTGGGTGCTGATCGACGACGGGGGAAAGGTCCTCACGCAACGCCGGCAGCCGTGCCTCGCGTCGGCCGCCGCCGAGCTCCTGCCCGGTGGCGGTGTCCGGCTGTCCGCGCCCGGCATGGAGCCGCTGACGGTGCCCGTGCCCCGGCCGCTGGGCACGGTGCCGGTGGAGATCTTGCGCGACAAGGTCGAAGGGGTCCCGGCCGAAGACGACGCCGCGCACGCCTGGTTCAGCTCCTGGCTCGGCATCGGCGTGCGTCTGGTGCACATGGACGACCCGGCCACGCGCCGGCCCGTCGACCCGGAGTACGCGCGGCCCGGCGATACCGTCTCCTTCGCCGACGGCTTTCCCCTGCTGCTCACCACGACGGCCTCGCTCGACGCTCTCAACACCCTGATCGCGCGGGGTGACCACGCGGACGAGGGCCCGCTGCCCATGAACCGTTTCCGGCCCAACGTGGTGGTCGCGGGCACCACCGCCTGGGCGGAGGACGACTGGTCGCGCGTCGCCGTCGGAGAAGTGACGTTCCGCGTCGCCAAGCCCTGCGGACGGTGTGTGGTGACCACGACCGACCAGAGCTCGGGCGAGCGCGGCCGCGAACCCCTGCACAGCCTGGGACGGCACCGCCGGATCGGCGGAAAACCGGTCTTCGGCCAGAACCTGGTACCCCTGTCCCGGGGCACGATCCGCGTCGGGGACCCGGTCCGGATCCTCGACCGGTAGCCCACGGCTTCGACGGCCGGGCGGGAGCACTCCCGCCAGGGCGCGGGAACCGGGCCGGGTGCCCGGGCGTTGGACTTGTGTGAGAAATTCGTGAGAGCCGCCGGAGAGAGGTGAGGTGATGTCGCTCTCTCTTCGCCGGTTCGACGCGTACACGGCTCCGTCGGGGGTTATCACGGAGCGGGGAAGGGGGTGCAGGCAGTGCGAGCGATCAGCGGACTCTGGCGCTGGCGGCGCAATCCGCTGTGCCGGGCGACCGATCGGGCCGAGGCGTGGGTGGCGCTGGCCGCCCTGATGCTGATCCTCCTGGCCGCCCCGGTGGCAGGCTTCCTCGTCGGGGGCGCCGCGCAGGACGCCCTGCAGAGTTCCGTCCGCGCTCAGCACGAGTCCCGGCACCTGGTGACGGCCACCGTGGTGCGCAAGCTGGACCGTTCGCCCCTGGACGCCGACCCGGAAACCTCCACGGGCAGGGATCTGCGCAACCGCGTCCTCGCCGACTGGACCGCTCCGGACGGCACCGCGCACCACGGACCGGTCCTGGCGGGCCTCAAGGACCCGCGGCCGGGCGACAAGTTCCACATATGGGCCGACCGGCACGGCCGGATGGTGGCCCGCCCACTCGACTCCGCGACGGCGTCGACGCACGCGGTCCTCGCCGGGCTCGGCGCGGCGCTGGCGGCCGGAGGTCTCGTCGAGGGCGGCAGGAGGCTGATCGTCTGGCGCATGGTCCGCCGCCGGTACGCCCGTTGGGACCAGGCGTGGGACAAGGCGGGCCCGGACTGGGGCAGGACGGGCGCCGGCAGCTGACAGCCTTCCGGCTCTGGTCAACCCATCCCCCGCGCGCACGCTACGGTGGTCCGGCCGAACTGTTCGGCACAACCCGCGCGCGAGCGAGCAGGAGGGGCGCGCCGGTGGCGAGCCCGTGTGCGCGCGAGACCCGAAGGGGCCGGGCGCGGTCGTGGCCCTGGCATCGGCAGGCGCATCCCGAGGGCGAACGAGCCATCAGTACGACCGAGGTGGGGGCACAGCTACACCATGGCACAGGGCACGGTCCAGGTGACGCACAGCGGCACGTCGCGGTGGCGGCGCCGCACGGGTGAGTACGCATCGCTCGGTGCCGCCCTGGAGGCCGCGGCCGACGGAGACGTCCTCACGGTCGCCCCCGGTACGTACCGGGAGAACCTCGTCGTGCAGCGGGCGGTCACCCTGCGCGGCCCCGACGGTTCCCCCGGCTCGGTGCGGATCGCGCCCGTGGACGGGGTGCCACTGACGGTGCGCGCCTCGGCGGTCGTCCAGGACCTGCACGTGGAGGGCCAGGACGCGGCCGCTCCGGCCGTGCTGGTGGAGGAGGGCACTCCGGAACTGACCAACCTACGGGTCGTCACGCGGTCGGCGGCCGGGATCGAGGTGCGGGGCAGCGCCCGGCCCACGGTCCGTCGTTGCGCCGTCGACAATCCGGCGGGTGTCGGCATCGCCGTGCTCGACGGTGCGGGCGGGGTGTTCGAGGAGTGCGAGGTCGTCGCGGCCGGGCAGTCCGGGGTTGCCGTCCGGGGCGGTGCCCATCCCCGGCTGGAGCGCTGCCGGGTGCACCACACGTCCGGCTCGGGCCTGTCGGCGACCGGGGAGAACTCGGCACTGGAGGCCGTGGGCTGCGAGGTCTACGAGGTCCGGGGCAGCGGCGTCCAGGTCACCGGCCGGGCCACCGCGCACCTCACCGACTGCGATGTGCACCGCACCACGGCCGACGGTGTCACGCTCGACACGGACGCCGTGCTGACGCTCGCCGACTGCCGTATCCACGACATCCCGGAGAACGCGGTCGACCTGCGCTCCCGCTCGGTGCTCACGCTGACCCGCACCACGGTGCGGCAGTTCGGGCGCAACGGCCTGTCGGTGTGGGACCCGGGCACGCGCGTGGACGCCAACCAGTGCGAGATCTTCGACAGCACGGGCGACTACCCGGCGGTCTGGGTGAGCGACGGGGCCACCGCCGTGCTCGACTCGTGCCGGGTGCACGACGTGCCGGACGCCCTGTTCGTCCTCGACCGCGGCTCGCGCGCGGACGTCGTCGACAGCGACCTGTCGCAGGTGCGCAACACGGCCGTGTCGGTGAGCGACGGGGCCACCGCGCAGCTCGACGACTGCCGGATCCGGGACGCGGCGACCGGCGCCTGGTTCCGCGACCACGGCAGCGGCGGCACCCTCAGCAACTGCGCGCTGGACGGCACCCAGACCGGCGTGATCGTCACCAAGGGCGCCGACCCCACGGTGGAGCGCTGCACGATCGACTCACCGGCGGAAGCCGGGGTCTACGTCTCGGCCGGTGGCCGCGGCAGCTTCCAGAACTGCCGGGTGACGGGCAGCGGCGGCTACGGCTTCCATGTGATCGACGGCAGCCGTACGACGCTGCGGAAGTGCCGCACGGAGCGGTGCGCCCGCGGCGGTTACGAGTTCGCGGACAGCGGTGCGGACGCGTCGTCCGGGGCGGGTCCCCTCGTCGAGGACTGCACCAGTGACGAGAGCACGGGGCTCCGGGCGCCCGCACCACAGGAGACGGCCGTGCAGACGGCGAGCCACTCCCCCGGCCTGCTGGGTGCGCTGCCGGGACCGCGGACCGAGGCCGAGCCCCCCGCCCCGGCCGTGGAGCCCGAGCAGCCCGCCCGCACCTCCAAGGACGTCCTCGGTGAACTGGACGCGCTGGTGGGCCTGGAGAGCGTCAAGCGCGAGGTGCGTGCCCTCACCGACATGATCGAGGTCGGCCGGCGTCGGCAGCAGGCGGGCCTGAAGGCGGCGTCGGTCAAGCGGCACCTGGTCTTCACCGGCTCCCCCGGTACCGGCAAGACGACGGTCGCGCGGCTGTACGGCGAGATCCTCGCCTCTCTCGGTGTCCTGGAGAAGGGCCACCTGGTCGAGGTGTCCCGCGTCGACCTGGTCGGCGAGCACATCGGCTCGACCGCGATCCGCACCCAGGAGGCCTTCGAGAAGGCGCGTGGCGGTGTGCTGTTCATCGACGAGGCGTACGCGCTGTCCCCCGAGGACGCCGGCCGCGACTTCGGCAAGGAGGCCATCGACACGCTGGTGAAGCTGATGGAGGACCACCGGGACGCCGTCGTGGTGATCGTGGCCGGCTACACGGCCGAGATGGAACGCTTCCTGTCGGTCAACCCGGGCGTGGCGTCCCGGTTCTCACGGACCATCACCTTCAGCGACTACGGCCCGGAGGATCTCCTGCGGATCGTGGAGCAGCAGGCCGAGGAGCACGAGTACCGGCTGGCACCCGGCGCGGCCGAGGCCCTGGGGAAGTACTTCACGGAGATCCCCAAGGGCCCGGCGTTCGGCAACGGCCGCACCGCGCGGCAGACCTTCGAGGCGATGGTGGAGCGGCACGCGAGCCGGGTCGCCCAGATCGCCGAGCCGAGCACGGACGACCTGACGCTGCTCTACTCCGAGGACCTGCCCGAGCTGCCCTGAGCCCCTATGCGGCGGGCGGCTCGGGCTCGTCGCGAGGTGCCGGCAGATCCGGCCGCAGCCGGGCCAGCAGCTTGCGGCGTTCCTCGGCGAAGGCCGGGTCGGCCTGGTAGTCGGAGTGGCCGAGGATCGGCGCGGGCAGCGGGTGCAGGCCGGTGCGGCCGTAGGCGAGGGGGTCCATCAACGGCATGTGGTCGACGCCGAGATCGCGGTCGCCGGGCAGGCGTACCGGGCCGCCGATGGGGTCGGTCAGCCGGTACAGGTTGCGCCAGCAGTCGACCTCCCGGTGCAGGGAGCCGAGCGCGGCGGGGCCGAAGTGCGCCGGGAACCAGCGTCCGTAGAGGCGCTCCAGCGGTGAGCCGTAGGTCAGCAGCGCGACGCGTCTGCGGGTGGACGGGGCGAGTTGCCAGGCGGCCGCGGCGGCGAGCACGCTGCCCTGTGAGTGCCCGGAGATGACCAGGCGGCCGCCGGTGGCCCGGGTCCAGGTCGCGATCCGCCAGGTCAGGTCGGGCACGGCGCGCTCGGCGTAGCAGGGCGGGGCGAAGGGGTGGGCGGCACGCGGCCAGAAGGTGCCGACGTCCCACAGGATGCCGATGGTGCGGCGCGCGGCCGCGTCCTTGTAGGCGCGTCTTCCGCAGGTGACGAAGAGTATGAAGCCGAGGCCGATCAGCCAGGAGCCGAGGGCCTGGGCGGTCTCCGCGGTGCCGTGCACGACGGGGGACGCGCCCCGCGCCGCCTCGCCCGGTGTCTCGTCGGTGGTCAGGGCGCCCACGAGGGCACCGGCGCCGAGCAGCAGGGTCACGCCGGAGGTGACGGCGACGACGCGGGGTCCTCGGTCGGTGAGCGCGGCCATCGCACGGGCGTAGGCGATACGCCGGGTGCGGGCGCGGTCCTGTGCCTCGTCCGGGTAGTCGCGTGTCACGGCCTCGCGCTCGGCGCGGGCGAGCTGCCAGGCGCGGTGGGCGAGCCAGCCGAAGAGCACCAGGAGCACCACGATCAGGGGCGGGATCACGGACGCCTGCCAGGTCAGCAGGACCGGCGGGCCGTCGATCGACGTGCCGGTGCCGTCCAGCCAGTCGGAGACGCGCTGGGACACGCCGCCCGACATCACACCGCCGAGGGCGCAGGCCAGCATCGCGACGGCCGGTCCGCCGAGGCCCCGCAGCACGGACCGGCGGTCCGGGTCGGTGCGGTGCAGGACGTGGGCGACGGCGGCCAGGACGATCACGAGCAGGCCCTGCACGAGGACGACACCGCCGAAGGTCGCATCGCCGGGCAGCCGCCCCGACGACTCCCATCCGGGGCGCTCCCACGCGGCGTACAGCAGGGAAAGGGCCAGCAGCGCCAGCGCGGCGAGTGGCAGGCGCCGTACGAAACGTTCGTCGAGTCGCCGGTCGAGGCGTTTCTCGCTGCGCCCGCGGCGGCACACCACCCACACCACGGCGACCGCGCAGGCCGCCAGCGCTGCCTCCAGGAGCAGGCCCAGGGTGTTCAGTACGGCGGGGCCGCCGGGCCGGCGGTCGTGGCGGGCGGCGGCGCCGGCGACCGCGGCGGCGACCGTGACCAGTCCGGCGGCGGTGTGCGCGGCGCGCAGCCGGGCGACCAGCCGCCGTCCGTACCAGAAGCCCGGCCGGCCCAGTGCGGTCGGGCCGCCGCCCTCCTCGGGCTCGGGGTCGCGGGCCAGCGGCTGCTGGGACTCGTAGTCGCTCCAGGTGCGCCGGGACAGGTACCACAGCAGACCGGTCAGGGCGGCGGGGACGAACGAGGCGAGTGCGAGCCTGCGGCCGGGGCTGCTCCACCAGCCGCCGTCCGAGACGGTGGGCGAGAGGAAGCCCAGCCAGGAGTGGCGGTCGGCGCACGCGCGGGTGCCCGCGCACTGCCAGGCCACGAGGTCGAGGGCGACCTCACAGGCCGCCGCGACGAGCAGCACCGTCAGGGTGAGCCCCGCGAGCCGTACCAGGAGGCCGTACAGGCGCACGGTGCGACGGCGGCCCCGGGCGCAGGGGCGCATCCAGTGGGCGAGGTTGACCACCATGAACGGCAGAAGCAACAGCCACAGGGCGCGGGTGCCGTTGCCGGAGGTGAGATTGCACCAGACGTAGGCCTCGGGCACCGGCCCGTCGCGGCGGTGGGCGGCGGGGCTGGTCTCCGCGTCGACGTCGTCGGCGCGGCGGAAGACGGCCGCGATGCCGTCGCCGGTGATCCGCACCGTGCGCGGATCGTTGAGCATCTCCTGCGGCGTGGTGCCGCCCACGCCGTGGACGAGGAGTTCCAGGGCGGTCCCGGTCTCACCGGGCCGCGGGGCCGGTCTGTCCGGCCCTCCGGCCGGCGCGTGTTCCTGCGCACGTTCCACTGATTCGCACTTCCCCCGTGACACGCCGTCGGCTCTGTCCGTGCGGGCACAAGGATCTCCACTTCTGGGGTGCCGCACACCTCCTGTCACGGAATCTCCCCGATCTGTGATGAAGCGGGGCGGCAGATGAGCCCTGAGTGACGTGTGCGCGACGAGCAGTCGGTGCCGCCGTCCCCTCCACGACATGCAAGGATGGGACGTCCGCGCACCGGAGACGGGAAGAATGTCCCAGTCGGGAGGGTGTGCGGAGCTTGTCGGACGGTATTGAGGCGAAAGGACCGGAGCGTACGTGAGCGAGAATCAGAACCTCCTCGCGGAGCAGCGGCGATCCCTGATCCTCGACGAGGTGCGCCGCCGGGGCGGGGTCCGGGTCAACGAGCTGACCCGCAAGCTCGGCGTGTCGGACATGACGGTCCGCCGCGACCTCGACGCGCTCGCCCGCCAGGGCGTGCTGGAGAAGGTGCACGGCGGCGCGGTGCCGGTGGTCGAGGCCAGTACGCACGAACCGGGCTTCGAGGCCAAGTCGGGCCTGGAGCTGACCGCCAAGGAGGACATCGCCCGGGCCGCGGCCAAGCTGGTCGCGCCGGGAGCGGCGATCGCCCTGTCCGGCGGTACGACGACGTTCGCGCTGGCGCACCAGCTGCTCGACGTGCCGGACCTGACGGTGGTCACCAACTCGGTGCGGGTGGCCGACGTGTTCCACGCGGCACAGCGCACCTCGGGCCCCCGGCAGGGCGCCGCCACGGTCGTGCTGACCGGTGGTGTGCGCACGCCGTCCGACTCGCTGGTGGGACCGGTCGCCGACCAGGCCATCGCCGCGCTCCACTTCGACCTGCTGTTCCTCGGAGTGCACGGCATATCGGTCGAGGCCGGCCTGTCTACGCCGAACCTCGCGGAGGCCGAGACGAACCGGCGGCTGGTGCAGTCTGCCCGGCGGGTGGTGGTGGTCGCCGACCACACCAAGTGGGGCAAGGTCGGCCTGAGTTCGTTCGCCGCCCTGGAGCGGATCGACACGCTCGTGACGGACGCCGGTCTGCCGGACGAGGCGCGCGGTGTGGTCACGGAGCATCTGCGGCGGCTGGTGGTGGCCGGGGAGCCCGAGGAGGAGGCGGACATCTGACGGTGCGCCGGCTGGGTTGACTCCTGCGGTCACCGCCCGCTCCTGCCCAGGAGGGTCCCTGGTGCGAGATTGACGGCCGGGGCCTCGCAGCCCGGTCTCAGTCGGGCCAGACGCCCGTGTCCAGCAGCGAGTCGATCGCCGCCGTGTACGGCTCGATGTCCAGTCCCTGGGCGGCCAGCCAGGTGTCCGAGTAGTACTTGTCGAGGTACCGGTCCCCCGGGTCGCACAGCAGGGTCACGACGCTGCCCTGCCGTCCCTCGCCCACCATCTCCGCGACGATCTTCAGCGCGCTCCACAGGCCCGTGCCGGTCGAACCGCCCGCCTTGCGGCCGATGGCGCGCTCCAGTGCCCGTACGGCGGCGACGCTGGCCGCGTCGGGCACCTTCATCATCCGGTCGATCGCCCCGGGCACGAAGCTGGGTTCCATGCGGGGCCGGCCGATGCCCTCGATACGGGAACCGCAGTCGCAGGTGACGTCGGGGTCGCCGGTGGTCCAGCCCTCGAAGAAACACGAGTTCTCGGGGTCGGCCACACAGACGCGGGTGTCGTACTGCATGTAGTGGACGTAGCGCGCGAGGGTCGCGGAGGTGCCGCCGGTGCCCGCCGTGGCGACGATCCACGCCGGCTCGGGGAACCGCTCCAGGCGCAGCTGCCGGAAGATGGACTCGGCGATGTTGTTGTTGCCGCGCCAGTCCGTGGCCCGTTCGGCGTAGGTGAACTGGTCCATGTAGTGGCCGCCGGTCTCGGCCGCGAGACGGGCCGACTCCTCGTACATCGTGCGGGGGTCGTCCACGAAGTGGCACCGGCCGGAGTGGAACTCGATGAGGCGGATCTTCTCCGCGCTCGTGGTGCGCGGCATGACGGCGATGAAGGGAACGCCGATGAGCTTCGCGAAGTACGCCTCGGAGACGGCCGTCGAGCCGCTGGAGGCCTCGATCACGGGTCTGTCCGGCCGGATCCAGCCATTGCACAGGCCGTACAGGAAGAGGGAGCGGGCGAGCCGGTGCTTGAGGCTGCCGGTGGGATGGGTCGACTCGTCCTTGAGGTACAGGTCGATGCCCCACCGCTCCGGCAGGGGGAACTGGAGCAGGTGCGTGTCCGCCGAGCGGTTGGCGTCGGCCTGGACCCTGCGGACGGCTTCTTTCAGCCACGCACGGTAAGCGGTGTCACTGTGGTCGACGTCGAGGGTCACGCCGGTCCAAGTCTGCTGGGGAGTGCTCACGGGGGGCTCCTAACGCTGCGCGCCGACAACGGGGCGCGCGGCCGACACCCCGATCATATGCACCTTCCACACGCTTCTCACCTGCATAAACGCAGCTTTGAGCCCCCCAAAGCGCCCCCTGGGGCAGGACCCGGGGCAAGGGGGCGCGCGGTCCCGGGGGGGCACATGCGCCTGTGCTCCGGGCGCCCCCCGGAGAGGGGGTCGCGTGCACTGGTGCTCGACGAGGGGTGAGGGCAGACTGCATCGCGGGACGCAGGCCCCGGACGGGGGCACACTGGATCAGGACACGAGCCTGTACCGGGCATCGCGGGGAGCGCGGGCCGGTGCACCGACGCGCACAAGGGGGCGGGTGGCATGGCGGAGCCGGAGTTCAGGGCCACGGGCGTGCGGATCGGGAAGCGGCTGCGTTCGCTCACCCGGGCCGGACAGGTCCGGATCAGCGACGGCCGGCTCGAGCTGCTGACCAGTTACGGCAGTGAGATCGACAGCGCGCCGGTGCAGGCGGTGCGCGCCTCCAAGCCCTGGTTCGGCCCCGAGGACCGGGCCACGGCGGATCTCAACGGCAAGCGGTACCTGCTCACCCTGGGCGACCACGACCCCGCTCCGGGCGAGCCGGGGCCGCCGGCCGCGCGGCGCTTCATCGAGGCCGTGCGCCGGGCGGCGGGGCGTGGCGACTGAGATGTCCGCGAGTTGCGGTACCCCACCCCCTGCGTCACTCTGGTCTCACGTCACTCTGGGTTTACCGGCGATAACGCTGCGAACCAGCCCGCCGGCCACGACAGCGGGCGGCAGTGCCACGAAGGCGCCCTGCTGGATCCGAACTCCGTGTTCTTCCGGACCTCACGTCGGGGAGTCGCAGCCGTGATCAGCTACCCAAGCAGACACTGCACGGTGGAGCTCCAAGCCCTGCCGTCGCGGATCGGCCAGGTCCGCAGAATCGTATCTGCGCAGTTGCGCTACTGGCATCTGGACGCCCTGATCGACCGGGCCTCGCTCGGCGTGACCGAGCTTCTGGCCAACGTCCACCGGCATGCCCAGCCCGACAAGACGTGCACCGTGGAGATAGAGCTGCTGCTCGACCGGCTCACGGTGTCGGTACGCGACCATGACCCGCGGATGCCCGTGGTGGAGGATCCCCAGGACATCGCGCCGCTCGCGACCTGCGGGCGCGGGCTCGCGATGGTGGCCGCCATGAGCGAGAGCTGGGGTGTCCGGCCGGACGGCGAGTCCGGCAAGGTCGTCTGGTTCACGCTCCCGACATCCGCCCCCGCGGTCGCGGCACCGCCCCGCCGGGCACGGCGCGCGGTCCAGGAGAAGCCCGTGCGCAGGTTCGCCGTCGCCGAGGTCGCGCACGCCGCCGACGGACTCCGGCCCGAACATGCTCCCGCCCGGTCCGCCGTTGCCGGTTGACCGGGCGGTGACCACTCTTCCCTCCCCGTGGTGGGCGCCCGGCGTCGTCACTCCGTGGCGGTGAAGCGGCCTGCCGGGAAGGCCGGGGACACTCCGTCGAGGGCGTGTTCGGCGGTGTCGGCGGCGCCGTACACCTTCACCGCGTCGACGACCCGGGCGGCGGGCCGTGTGGCCGTCGGGGCGGTCGTCGTGGTCATGCCGCACCGCCCTTGCGGCCGAACTCCTCGTTCAGCACGGACAGCCGGCGCCAGTACTCGTCCTCGTCGATCTCGCCGGAGGCGAAGCGGTGGCCGAGCACGGTGATGGGAGAGTCGTTCCCGGCCGTCGGCCGCTGCCAGGGACCGCCGCGGCGTCCGCGCCACACCGTGCGGCGCAGCAGTGCGATGCCGCCGCCGATGACCAGGGCCCAGATCACCGGGAAGAGCAGGATCCACGGCCCGGGGCCGCCGTCGCCGAAGTTCGCCAGGGTCTGCATGTCGTCCAACTCCTCGGATGCGATGCCGCGGTGATGCGGTGCCGCGATGTCCTGTGTGTCGCTTCCGAGAGTCGTCCCGTGAGGGGGCCCGGGTCGTCGTACGGCCAGCGGCACCGTGCGTACCTCGTGGGGAGTAGGCGGGCGGTCCGCGGCTGCTTCCCCGAGGCTCGACTTCTGTAACTACTGGTATGTACAGTGAGCACATGAGCACCTCGGAGCGGTTGATCGAGTCCACCCGCGAGCTGCTGTGGGAGCGCGGCTACGTGGGCACGAGCCCCAAGGCGATCCTGGAGCGCGCGGACGCCGGGCAGGGCAGCATGTACCACCACTTCAAGGGCAAGCCCGACCTGGCGCTGGCCGCGATCCGGCGGACCGCCGAGGAGATGCGGGCCACCGCCGCGGGAGTACTCGACGGCCCGGGCACGCCCTTCGAGCGCATCGAGGCGTATCTGCGGCGCGAGCGGGACGTACTGCGGGGCTGCCCCGTCGGACGGCTGACCATGGACCCGGACGTCATCGCCAGCGCCGAACTGCGCGCACCGGTCGACGAGACGCTCGACTGGCTCCGGGGCCGGCTCGCCGGGATCGTCGAGGAGGGCAAGGAGCAGGGTCAGTTCGCGCCCTCGCTGGACGGCGAGGAGATCGCGGCGGCGGTCGTCGCGACCGTCCAGGGGGGATACGTCCTCGCCCGCGCCTGCGGCTCCCCGGCCGCGTTCGACGCCGGGGTGCGGGGCCTGCTGTCCTTGCTGGCACCCCGCACCGCCTGAGGAGACGTCGATGCATGCCATGCAGTACGAAGTCACCCTGCCCGCCGACTACGACATGGGTGTCGTCCGCCACCGTGTCGCCCGGCTGGGGCATCTGCTCGACGACTGGGACGGGCTCGGGCTCAAGGCCTATCTGATGCGCGAGCACGGCCGGCGCGGCTCGCCGGTCAACCAGTACGCGCCCTTCTACCTGTGGAACACCGTCGACGGCATGAACGCCTTCCTCTGGGGCGGCGGTTTCCAGGGTCTGAGCGACGACTTCGGGCGGCCGTCCGCGCGGCAGTGGACGGGACTCGCGTACGAGGAAGGGACCGGTTCACACGCGCGGTTCGCGGTGCGGCGGCGCCAACCCGTGGCGGAGTCGGGGCCGTTGGCCGAGACGGCGGAGGAAGCGGTGCGCGAGGCCCGGCGGCTGGCCGCGCAGGACGGTGCCCTGCTCGCCGCGGCCGCCGTCGACACGAGCCGCTGGGAGCTGGTGCACTTCTCCCTCTGGGAGCAGGACCGGCCCGAGGCCGACGGCGACGTGTTCGAGGTGCTGCACCTGTCGGCGCCGGGCCGGGACCGGCTGCCCCGGGGACGCCGGTGGTGAGCGCGGTCCGGACGGTACTGGGGGACGTGCCGCCCGGGGACCTGGGCGTGTGTGACGCCCATGACCACCTGTTCTTCGGCAGTCCCCGGCTGCCCGGCCAGGAGCTGCGCAGCGTGGCGGCGGCACGGGCGGAGCTGGTCGCGTTCGGGGAGCAGGGCGGGCAGGCGGTGGTGCAGTGGACGCCGTACGGGCTCGGGCGGCGGGCCGCCGACCTGCCGCCGCTGTCCCGGGAGACCGGCGTGCACGTGGTGGCCGCGACCGGTCTGCATCAGGCAGTGCACTACGACGAGGACACGCTCGCCGGGCTGCGGGGCCGCCTCGCCGAGGTGTTCGTCTCCGAACTCACCACGGGCATCGGGGTGTCGGGGGTGCGGGCGGGTCTGGTGAAGGTCGCGGGCGGTTTCCACGGCCTGGACGCGCACGCCCGCTGGACCATGACGGCGGCGGCCGAGGCGCATCACGCCACGGGAGCGAGCATCGCCGTGCACCTGGAACTGGGCACCGGCGCGCTGGACGTACTGGACCTGCTGTGCGAGGAGTTGGGGGTGCCGCCGCACCGGGTGGTGCTCGGGCACCTGAACCGCTCCCCCGACCTCGTGGTGCACCGGCAGGCCGCGGAGTCCGGCTGCTATCTGGCCTTCGACGGGCCGTCACAGGCGAACCACGCCACGGACTGGCGGATGCCGGACGCCGTACGGGCGCTCGCCGACGCCGGGTTCGGCGACCGGCTGCTGCTGGGCGCGGACACCACGACGGCCGCCGCCCGCTCGGTGAGCGGCGGCCCCGGGATGCCGTACCTGCTGCGCCGGGTGCGTCCGCGCCTCGTCCACGCCGTCGGCGAGGACCTGGTGGGGCGCGTCCTCACGGAGAACCCCGGCCGGGCGTTCGCCGTGGAGTGGCACTGACCGGCGTGGTCGGCGGCCTCAGCCGCCTGCCTGGTCGCTGTCCTTCAGCGCACCCCAGCCGTGCCAGCGGTCCACCTCGACCCACGCGCTGACCCGGGGGCGGTCGCGGTCCGGGTAGGGCTTGCCGATGTAGTGCCGGGCGAGGAGATCGATGTCGGCCAGGTCCTCGTCGTCGTACATCTCGGTGACACGGCCGATGAGGGTGACGTGGGTGTACCAGTCGTCACCGGCGAGGACGGTGAGCGTCACGCGCGGGTCGCGGCGCAGGTGCTTCAGGCGGACGCGGCCCCCGTCGAGGTTGATCAGCACCCGGCCGTCCTTCCACGCGTACCAGGTGGCGGTGGAGACCGGTGCGCCGTCGGAGCGCAGGGTGGCCATGACGCAGGGGTTGGGCCGGCTGAGCAGGGCGTCGGCCTCGGGCGGCAGCGGCGGCTTGGACATGAGGTGAACCTCCAGGTGATCAGGCGGACTTACTTCTTCTCGTCGAAGCTGGCGAAGTAGGCCGCGACCATGTCCTCGTCGGCGTGGCCCTGTTCGGCGGCCCGCTCCATGCGGGCGGCGGCCGCCTCGGCCACGTCCAGGCGGACGCCGCCCGCGGCACCGGCCTGGACGATCAGGCGGGCGTCCTTGGCGGCGGTGCCCACCGCGAACTGGGGCGGTGTCAGCCGGTCGTCGAGGAGCAGGTCGGACTTGGCCCGCAGGTAGCCCATGTCGAGCGGGCCACCCGCGACGATGTCGAAGAAGCTGTGCGGGTCGACGCCGAGGGCCTTGGACAGGGCGAGGGCCTCACCGGCGGCTGCCGTGACGGCGAGGACCCAGCTGTTGGCGACCAGCTTCAACCGGGTGGCGCCGCCCTCCGCCCCGTCCTCGCCCGCCCACACGGTGCGGGCGCCGACGGCGTCGAAGACCGGGGTCGCCCGCTCCCGGCCCTCGGCGGGGCCCGCGGCGAGCACAGTCAGTTTCCCGGTCTCGGCGGGCTGGCGGGTGCCCAGGACGGGGGCGTCGTAGAAGACCAGGCCGTGCTCGCGGGCGAAGGCGGCCAGCTCGGCGACGCCGTCGATGCCGGCGGTGGTGGACTGCACCCAGACGGTGCCGGCGCGCAGGGCAGGGGCGGCCTCGCGCATCGTGTCCAGGGCGGCGGAACCGTCGTACAGGATGGTCAGGACGACGTCGCTGTCCTGGACGGCCTGCGCGGGGGTGTCGGCGATGTGCACGCCGTCGGCGGCCAGCGGCTCGGCCTTGGCACGGGTCCGGTTCCAGGCACGGACGGTGTGCCCGGCACGGACGAGGTTGCGGGCCATCGCGGCGCCCATGATGCCCGTGCCCAGGACGCTCACGGTGAGCTTGTCGGTCATTGCGTCAACTTCCTCGATGGTGCGGTGCGGGCGTGCTGCCTGTGGACCAGCCTGCCCGCTCAGCGGCGAGCCTTCCCGGAAGCCGCGCGGACAAGCCCCTTTCCGGTGCCCGTCCTAGGCGAGTGCCCCGAGCGGGTCGTCCAGCACCGGCTGCCACGCCAGTTCGGCGGCGCCGACCAGGCTGTTGTGGTCGAGGGTGCAGGGCAGGATGGGGACTCCGCCGCTCTGGCCCCACAGGCTGCGGTCGGCGACGACCGCGCGGAGCCGGCCGGGGTCGGCGTCGAGGAGGGTGCGGTGCAGACCGCCGAGGATGATCCGGTCCGGGTTGAGGATGTTGACCAGGCCGGCGAGCCCGAGGCCGAGCCGGTCGATGAGCGCCTCGGCGGCGGTACGGATGCCCGGCTCGTCGTAGTGGTGGCGGACCAGGTCGATGGACTGCTGGAGCAGGGACACCTCGGGGCCGGGCTCGCGTCCCGCCGCCGTGAGGAAGGCCAGCGGGTCGGTCTCCACGTCCAGGCAGCCGCGGCTGCCGCAGTGGCAGGGCCGGCCCTCGGGGTGCACGGTGAGGTGTCCGACCTCCAGCGCGAGGCCGGAACTGCCCCGGTGCAGGCGGCCGTCCAGGACGAGCGCACCGCCGACGCCCCGGTGGCCGGTGGCCACGCACAGCAGGTCGCGGGCGCCGCGCCCGGCGCCGTGCCGGTGCTCGGCGAGCGCGGCGAGGTTGACGTCGTTGGCGGCGAACGCCGGTCCGTCGATGCCGGCCGCGCGCACCTGCTCGGCGAAGATGTCCCGTACGGGCGCGCCCGCGGGCCAGGCCAGGTGCAGCGGGTTCAGGGCGAGGCCCTCCGGTTCGGCGACCGCGGACGGTACGGCGAGTCCCGCGCCGACGCACCGGCGGCCGGTCTCCCGCAGCAGCTCGGCGCCCGCCGTGACGACGGAGGCGAGCACCTTCGCCGGGTCGGCGTCGACGACCTCGCAGCCGGGCGCGGTGGCGACGATCCGGCCGCCCAGCCCGACCAGCGCCGCGCGGAACCCGTCGGCGTGCACCTGCGCGGCGAGCGCGACCGGCCCGTTCTCGGCCACGGCCAGCTTGTGCGAGGGCCGGCCCTGCGAACCGGCCGCCGCGGCGGGCCTGGCGTCGACCCGGATCAGCCCGAGGGCTTCCAGTTCGGCGGCTACCGCACCGGCCGTCGCCCGGGTCACCCCGAGCTCGGCGGTGAGCACGGCACGGGTCGGGGCGCGTCCGGTGTGCACGAGTTCCAGCGCGGGCCCGAGCGCTGAGCGCCCCCGGTCCAGCCGCGTCCTCGAGGTGCTCCCATCCCCCGCCGGCCGGGGGTCCGCCTTCCCGCTCATGGTGGCGAGTCTCCCATGATCCGCCGGGCCGGTGGTCTACAGCCCGCTGACCCGGAGCGTGATGTTGAGCCGTCCGGTGAGGCCCAGTCCGGGTGGCGCCGTGCCCGCGTGGACCCGGGGGACCCCGTGGTGGGCGAGCCGGGACGGGCCGCCGAAGACGAACAGGTCGCCGCTGCGCAGCTCGACGTCGGTCCACGGCCGGGTTCGGGTCTCGGTGTTGCCGAACCGGAAGACGCAGGTGTCGCCGAGGCTCAGCGACACCACCGGCGCGTCGGACTTCTCGTCGCTGTCGCGGTGCATGCCCATGCGGGCGTCGGCGTCGTAGAAGTTGACGAGGGCGATGTCGTACTCCGCCGCCGGTTCGCCGAGGGTGTCCCGCACCGCCCGGCGGCCCAGCTCGCCCAGCCACTCGGGGAACGGCTTGACCGGGGCGCCGTCGCCGTCGACGACCGTGCGGGCGTAGGCGTACGGGTACCAGTGCCAGCCCAGGCACACCTGCCGGGCGGTCATGGTGCCGCCGCCCGGCGTGCGGACCGTGCGCAGCCCGGCCGGTGGGCGCGCCCACGCCCGGCAGGCCTCCAGCAGCTCGCACTGGTGCGGCGTGTCGAGCCAGCCGGGCACATGCACGGCGCCCGGCGCGACCTCCGTACGCTCCCGGGGGAACAGTTCGGCGTCCATGCCTCCCATCCTCCCCTACCGGTGGTGAGCTGCGGCTCGGCTAGCCTTGACGCACGATGGACGACCGTATGACGACGCCGTGGGGCGAGCTCGCGCTGAGCCGTTTTCCCGAGGACCCGCGTGACAGGCTGCGCGCCTGGGACGCCTCCGACGAGTATCTGCTGGGTCACCTGGCCGGGGAGCGGGTCCCGCTGTCGGGCACGGTGGTGGTCGTCGGTGACCGCTGGGGCGCGCTGGTCACGGCGCTGGCGGCGCACCGGCCGGTGCAGATCACCGACTCCTGCCTGGCGCAGGAGGCGACCCGGGCGAACCTGGCACGGGCCGGGGCGGAGCCCGGTGCGGTGGGGCTGCTCACCACGCAGGATCCTCCGCCGGAGCGGATCGACGTGCTGCTGGTGCGGGTGCCGAAGAGCCTGGCGCTGCTGGAGGACCAGTTGCTGCGGCTGGCACCGGCGGTGCACGCGGGGACGGTCGTCGTCGGCACGGGAATGGTGAAGGAGATCCACACCTCGACGCTCCAGCTGTTCGAGCGGATCCTCGGCCCGACCCGCACCTCGCTCGCCGCCAAGAAGGCCCGGCTGATCTTCTGCACGCCGGATCCGGAGTTGGAGCGGCCCGCCAGTCCGTGGCCGTACGTCTACACGCTCCCGGACGACATCGGCCCGGCGGCGGGAGGCACCGTCGTCAATCACGCGGGGGTCTTCTGCGCGGACCGGCTCGACATCGGCACCCGGTTCTTCCTGCGGCATCTGCCGGGTGCCCGGGGCGGCCGGGTGGTGGACCTCGGCTGCGGCAACGGCGTGGTCGGTACGGCGGTGGCATTGGCCGATCCGGCGGCCGAGGTGCTGTTCGTGGACGAGTCGTTCCAGGCCGTGGCTTCGGCGGAGGCGACATACAAGGCGAACGGGGTGCCGGGGCACGCCGAGTTCCGGGTGGGCGACGGGCTGGCGGGCGTGCCGTCCGGCAGTGTCGACCTGGTTCTCAACAACCCGCCGTTCCATTCCCACCAGGCGACGACGGACGCCACGGCCTGGCGGATGTTCACGGGGGCGCGGCGCACACTGCGGCCGGGCGGTGAGCTGTGGGTGGTCGGCAACCGGCATCTGGGCTACCACGTCAAGCTGCGGCGGCTGTTCGGGAACTGCCGCCTGGTCGCCGGTGACCGGAAGTTCGTGGTGCTGAAGGCCGTCAAGCGGTAGGCGCGGCGAGCACCTGGAGGGTCCGCGTCACCGCCCGTGTCATCGCCTCCCGCGCCACCGTCAGGTAGGCGCGCGGGTCGACCGCCTCGGGGCGGTCGGCGAGGAAGTCGCGGAGGGCGCCGGTCAGCGCGACGTTCAGGGCGGTGCCGACGTTGACCTTGGTGATGCCGCCCGCGACCGCCGCCGTGAGCTCGCCGTCCGGGACGCCGGAGGAGCCGTGCAGGACGAGCGGGACGTCCAGTGCGGCGGACAGCCGCTCGAGGAGGGCGTGGTCCAGGGTGGCGGTGCGGGTGGTCATGGCGTGGGCGCTGCCGATGGCGACGGCCAGGGCGTCCACACCGGAGTCGGCGACGAAGCCCCGGGCCTCGTCGGGGTCGGTGCGGGCGCCCGGGGCGTGGGCGTCCAGCGGCGGTCTGCCGTTCTTGCCGCCGATCTGGCCCAACTCGGCCTCGATCCACAGTCCTCGGGCGTGCGCCCAGTCGACGGCCGCCCGGGTCGCGGCGAGGTTCTGCGCGTAGGGCAGCCGGGCCGCGTCGTACATCACGGAGCTGAAGCCGGCATCGGCGGCCTGGTGCAGCAGCGCTTCGCTCTGCACGTGGTCGAGGTGCAACGCGACCGGTACGGCGGCGCGTTCGGCGGCGGCGACGGCCGCGCGGGCGAGCGGGAACAGTTGCCCGCCGCGGAATCTGACCGCGTTCTCGCTGACCTGGAGGACAACGGGGGCGGGCACGGACTCGGCGCCCGCGATGACGGCCTCGACGTGTTCGAGGGTGATGACGTTGAACGAGGCGATGGCCGAACGGGCGGCGGCGGCCCGGGCGACGAGCTCGCCGGTGGTGGTGAGGGGCACGGTGTCTCCAGGGTCGATGGTCAGGGCGCGAGGATCACCGAGCGCGTCAGGTGGCGCGGGCTGTCCGGGTCGAGGCCGCGGGACGCGGCGACGGCGACCGCGAGGCGCTGGGCCCGGACCAGTTCGGCGAGAGGGTCGAGCCGCCCCTCGATCCACCTCCCGCCCGTGGACCGCACCTGCGCCGCCAGCCCCTCGGGGGCCGTTCCGAGCATCCAGGTCGCGGTTCCGCTCGTGGTGACGCTGATGGGCCCGTGCCGGTACTCCATCGCAGGGTAGGACTCCGCCCAGGCCAGCGCGGCCTCGCGCATCTTCAGCCCGGCCTCGTTGGCCAGGCCGATGGTCCAGCCGCGTCCCAGGAAGGTGAACTGGGCGCAGGTCTCGAGGCCGTCGGGGAAGGGTTCCGTGAGGGCGGTGCGGGCGTCGGTGACGGCGGTGCCGGGGTGGAGGCCCAGGTGGGCGCGGAGCAAGGTGAGGGCCGTGGTGGCGAACCTGGTCTGGACGACGGAGCGTTCGTCGGCGAAGTCCAGGACGGCGAGTTCGTCGGCGGCCGTCATCACCGGGGTGCCGGGGTCGGCGGTGATCGCGGTGGTGCGGGTGCGGCCCTTCAGCCGGCCGAGCAGATCGAGGACTTCGGTCGTGGTGCCGGAGCGGGTGAGGGCGACGACCCGGTCGTAGGCGCGGCCGTGCGGGAACTCCGAGGCGGCGAAGGCGTCGGTCTCGCCCTGGCCCGCGCCCTCGCGCAGGGCGGCGGCCGCCTGCGCCATGAAGTACGAGGTGCCGCAGCCGACGATCGCGACCCGCTCCCCCGGCGCCGGCAGTGCTTCCGCGTACCGCGCCGCCTCCGCCGCGGCGCGGGTCCAGCACTCGGGCTGGCTGGTCAGCTCGTCCTCGACATGCGTCATGCCGCATCCTCCGCTCTGATTGTTCCTGCAAGATAGCGCCAGCTTTCGAGCATCATCAAGCATTCAGCGCGTTCGGGTGCGCTAGGGTCGCCGGGAGATCGAGACGTGGAGGTGCGGATGTCGCGCGACGCCCGCTGGAAGGCGCTGCTGGAACTGCTCGTGGAGCGCGGCCGGCTGGACGTCGAGGAGGCGGCCGCGGAGCTCGGGGTGTCGGCGGCGACGATCCGCCGCGACTTCGACGGGCTGGCCGAGCAGCAGATGCTGGTGCGCACGCGGGGCGGCGCGGTGGTGCACGGCGTGTCGTACGAGCTGCCGCTGCGCTACAAGACGGCGCGCCACGCCTCCGAGAAGCAGCGCATCGCGAAGGCGGTGGCGGACCTGGTCGCCCCCGGTGAGGCGGTCGGGCTGACCGGTGGCACGACCACCACCGAGGTGGCGCGGGCCCTGGCCGTGCGCGGCGATCTGGCGTCCGGGTCGCCCGCGCTGACCGTGGTGACGAACGCGCTGAACATCGCGAGCGAGCTGGCCGTGCGCCCCCAGTTCAAGATCGTGCTGACCGGCGGGGTGGCGCGGGCCCAGTCGTACGAGCTGGTCGGTCCGCTCGCGGACGGCGTGCTCGGGCAGATCACCGTCGACGTCGCGGTGCTCGGCGTCGTCGCCTTCGACGTGACGCACGGGGCGGCGGCGCACGACGAGGCCGAGGCCGCGATCAACCGGCTGCTGTGCGAGCGCGCGGAGCGGGTGGTGGTGGCCGCCGATTCCAGCAAGCTGGGGCAGCGGGCGTTCGCCCGGATCTGCGCGGCCGGCGCGGTGGGCACGCTGGTCACGGACACGGCGGCCGACGCGGAGACGGTGCGGGGGTTCGAGGAGGCGGGACTGCGGGTCGTCACGGTGTGATCCCCCGCCCTGGTGCGGGCCGTCCGCCTAAGCTGGGGCTGAGGCGCGTACCTGTTCCAGGGAGGCTGCCATGCGGGCGACGACGGACGGCCGGCGGTATCTGCCGATCGCCGAGCACGGGCTGATCGGTGATCTGCGCAGTGTGGCCCTGGTGGGGACCGACGGCACGATCGACTGGTACTGCTGTCCGGCCTTCGACGCGCCGAGCGTGTTCGCCTCGGTCCTGGACGCGGAGCGCGGCGGCTGCTTCGAACTGGCGGCCACGGTACCGGCGCGGACCAAGCAGTTCTACTTCCCCGACACCAACGTCCTGATCACCCGGTTCTTCACCGAGGACGGCGTCGGCGAGGTGCAGGACTTCATGCCGCTCGACGGCGAGTCGGCGGAGACCGAGCGGCACCGGCTGATCCGCCGGGTGGTGTGCGTACGCGGCTCGATCCCGTTCCGTACCCGCGTCGCTCCCCGGTTCGACTACGGCGCCCGGCCGCACACCCTCCGGCTCATGGGTGACACGGCGGTCTTCGAGACCGACGGGCTGGCGCTGGCGCTGACCGCGACCGTGCCGCTGGAAACCGACGGGCCGGACGTGTGCGGGGACTTCAAGCTCTCCGAGGGCGAGTCGGCGGTGTTCGCGCTGGACAAGGTCGGCGGCGACGTGACGCCCCGCCGGTGCGCCCGTGCCGAGGCGGAGGAGGAGTTCGCGGCGACGGTGGCGTACTGGCGGCGCTGGCTGTCGGCGTCGCGGTACAAGGGCCGCTGGCGGGAGATGGTGCACCGTTCGGCCCTGACGCTGAAGCTGCTCACCTACGCGCCGACCGGCGCGATCGTGGCCGCGCCGACGACGAGCCTGCCCGAGCGGCTCGGTGGCGAACGCAACTGGGACTACCGGTACGTGTGGGTGCGCGACGCGGCCTTCTGCGTCTACGCCCTGCTGCGGCTGGGCTTCACCGGCGAGGCCGAGGCGTTCATGAGATTCGTGACCCGGCACATCAGTCCGGGCGACGGCAAGCCCTCCGGCCCGCTGCAGATCATGTACGGCATCGACGGGCGCACCGAGCTGCCCGAGAGGACTTTCGACCATCTGGAGGGCCACCAGGGCTCGGCGCCGGTCCGGGTCGGCAACGCGGCGGCCGACCAGCTCCAGCTCGACATCTACGGCGCACTGATCGACTCCATCTACCTCTACGACAAGTGGGCCCAGCCCATCTCCAGCGACCAGTGGGACGACGTGTGCGCACTGGTGGACTGGGTGTGCGCGCACTGGGACCAGCCCGACGAGGGCATCTGGGAGACCCGGGGCGGGCGCAAGAACTTCCTGTACTCGCGGCTGATGTGCTGGGTGGCGATCGAGCGGGCCATCCGGATGGCCAACCGGCGCGGTCTGCCGGCCGATCTGCCGCGCTGGCGGGAGTGCCGCGACACGATCTACCGGCGGATCATGAGCCGGGGCTGGTCCGAGGCACGCCGGGCCTTCGTCCAGCACGAGGACGGGGACGTGCTGGACGCGTCCGTGCTGATGATGCCGCTGACGAAGTTCATCGCCCCGACCGACCCCAAGTGGCTGTCGACGCTGGACGTGCTCACCGAGGAGCTGGTCTCCGACTCGCTGGTCTACCGCTACGACCCGCGGTCCAGCCCGGACGGGCTGCACGGTGACGAGGGCACGTTCTCCATCTGCTCGTTCTGGTACGTCGAGGCCATGGTGCACGCCGGCCGGATCGACGAGGCGCGCCTCGCCTTCGAGAAGATGCTGACGTACGCCAACCATCTGGGCCTGTACGCCGAGGAGATCAGCCACACCGGGGAGCAGCAGGGCAACTTCCCCCAGGCGTTCACGCATCTCGCCCTCATCAGCGCGGCCTTCAACCTGGACCGGGCCCTCGGCTGAGGATCAGTGCCCGTGGCCGTCCTCCGTATGCCCCTCGGGGGTACCGGAGCCGGCCTCCGCTCCCCCGGCCCGGACGGTGAACGCCGCCGTGTGGACCTTCCCGTCGTGCTTGAAGTCGAGGAACAGGCGGTAGGAGCCGGCGCTGGGGGCGGTGGCCGTGAAGGAGATGTCCGGGCCGGGCCTGGTCTTGCCGTCGCCGGGTTCGCCGTTCGGGTGGACGTGGAGGTAGGCGAGGTCTCCGGAGCGCAGGGCCACCAGGTGGCCGTAGGCGCCGAGATAGGGCTGGAGGTTCGTGACGGGCTTGCCGGCGCGGGAGACCTTCAGCTTCAGTTCGCTCGCCTTGCCGGGAAGCAGGGCGCCGGCCAGTTCGACCTCGTAGCCGTTGGTCTCGGCCGTGGTGCTCGCCGGCGGGAGTTTCTTCGGCTGGTACGGGCCGGAGGCGGCGAGGTCCGCGCCGAGGGTGAGGTTTCGGGCGTTCTTCTTCGCCGGGGTGAAGTCGGCGAAGACGCGGTAGCCGCCCGCGCGGGGGAGGTCGACGGGGGTGCTCCAGGTGCCGTCCGCGTCACGGGTGGGGTGGAGGTGGCGGTAGGTGACCAGGTCGCGTGAGGCCACGATGAGGTGGAGTTCCTTGTCGTGTTCGCGCTGGTAGGCGGTGACGGCACGGCCGCTGCCGTCCCGGACCGTGAAGCGCAGGTCGGCGCGGTCCCCGGCGGTGACGCGCGGGGTCTGCAGGTCGAGGGTGTGGCCGTCCTCGGAGATCTGCAGTCCGCCGGCCGGGGGCGTCTCGTGTCCGGTGTGGCCGCCGCCTTCCTCCGCCCGGGGCGAGGGCCGGGTGTGCTCGCCCTCGTGCTTCGGCGGGCTGTCGGCGACGACGGGGTCGAGGCCGCGGCCGACGCCGTAGGCCGTGCCGAAGGTCGCGGCCAGAGCGGCGGCGAAGGTCGTGATCTTGAGTCCGGTGTTCATGGCCGGCGTCTCCTTCAAGAAGCGTGGCCTCCTGCTCGGCTGCGGGGCCTCGATGCACCTCACCATACCCCTGGGGGGTATCAAGTCAAGTCGCCCCCACGCTTGCTTCCTATACCCCTCGGGGGTATATATGAACTCGGCGAGGAGATACCCCCGCCCCGTATATCTGCCATCTCATGGAGGAGGCACCGATGCCCGCCACCACCTACGCCGTCGCCGGAATGTCCTGCGGCCACTGCAAGGCCACGCTGACCAAGGCCATCGGCGAGCTGGACAGCGTCAGTGGCGTCGAGGTCGATCTCGACACCGGCCGTGTCACCGTCACCACCGCCACCGAGCCCGACGACACCGAGATCGCGGAGGTCGTCGACGAGGCCGGCTACGAACTGACCGGGAGGGTGTGAGCCATGACCACCAGTGCGACCGGCACCACCGCCGAGGTGGAACTCGCCATCGGCGGCATGACCTGCGCCTCCTGCGCGGCGCGCATCGAGAAGAAGCTCAATCGCATGGACGGGGTCACCGCCACCGTCAACTACGCCACCGAGAAGGCGAAGGTCAGCTACTCCGGTGACGTCTCCGTCGGCGATCTCGTCGCCACCGTCGAGGCGACCGGCTACACCGCGCAGGAGCCCGCACCTCCCGAGGCGCCCGGCGAACCCGCCGCCGAGGCCGACGAACTGCGGCCGCTGCGCGAACGGTTGATCACGGCCGTGGTGCTGGCGGTGCCCGTCGTGGCCATGGCCATGATCCCGGCGCTGCAGTTCGAGTACTGGCAGTGGCTGTCGCTGACACTGGCCGCGCCCGTCGTCACGTACGCGGCGTGGCCCTTCCACAAGGCGGCGTTCACCAACGCCCGGCACGGCGCCGCCACCATGGACACGCTGATCTCGGTGGGCATCTCGGCCGCGTTCCTCTGGTCGCTGTGGGCGCTGTTCTTCGGCACCGCGGGCACACCGGGGATGACGCACCCCTTCGAGCTGACCATCGAGCGCACGGACGGCGCCGGGAACATCTACCTGGAGGCCGCCGCGGGCGTGACCGCCTTCATCCTGGCCGGGCGCTACTTCGAGGGGCGCGCGAAGCGCAAGGCGGGCGCGGCGCTGCGGGCCTTGCTCGAACTGGGCGCGAAGGACGTCACCGTGCTGCGTGCCGACGGACGTGAACAGACCGTGCCCATCACGGAGTTGCGGGTCGGTGACCGCTTCCTGGTCCGGCCCGGAGAGAAGATCGCCACCGATGGAACCGTCGTCGAGGGCTCGTCCGCCGTGGACGCCTCGATGCTCACCGGTGAGTCCGTGCCGGTGGAGGTGGGCACGGGTGACCCGGTCACCGGCGCCACGATCAACGTCGGCGGGCGGCTCGTCGTGCGCGCCACGCGGGTCGGGGCCGACACTCAACTGGCCCGGATGGCCCGGCTGGTGGAGGACGCCCAGAACGGCAAGGCCGCGGCGCAGCGGCTCGCGGACCGGATCTCCGCCGTGTTCGTGCCCGTCGTGATCGCCCTCGCCCTGGCCACGCTGGGCTTCTGGCTCGGTAACGGCGTGGGGCTGACGGCCGCGTTCACCGCCGCGGTCGCCGTCCTCGTCATCGCCTGCCCCTGCGCCCTCGGTCTGGCCACTCCGACGGCGCTGATGGTCGGCACCGGGCGGGGCGCCCAGCTCGGCATCCTCATCAAGGGCCCGGAGGTGCTGGAGTCCACGCGCCGTGTCGACACCGTCGTCCTCGACAAGACCGGCACCGTCACCACCGGCCGGATGACCCTGCTGGCCGTGCACACCGCCGACGGCACCGACGAGGCCGAAGTCCTGCGACTGGCGGGGGCACTGGAGCACTCCTCCGAGCACCCGATCGCCCGTGCCGTCGCGGACGGCGCGCTGGAGAAGCTGGGCACGCTGCCCACGCCGGAGGACTTCGCCAACGTGCCCGGTCTGGGCGTCCAGGGCATCGTCGAGGGACACGCCGTGCTCGTCGGGCGGGAGAGGCTGCTGGCGGACTGGGCGATGGAGCTGCCGGAAGGGCTGGCCCGGGCCAGGGCCGCTGCCGAGGAGGCCGGGCGCACCGCCATCGCGGTCGCCTGGGACGGCGAGGCGCGGGCGGTGCTGGAGGTCGCCGACGCGGTGAAGGAGACCAGCGCCGAGGCGATCCGCCGGCTGCGCGCCCTCGGGCTGACGCCGATCCTGCTGACCGGCGACAACGAGGCGGTGGCCCGGTCCGTCGCCCGGGAAGTGGGCATCGCGCCGGAGGACGTCGTCGCCGAAGTGCTCCCGCAGGACAAGGTGGAGGTCGTCAAGCGGCTGCAGGCGGAGGGCCGTTCGGTCGCGATGGTCGGCGACGGTGTCAACGACGCGGCGGCCCTCGCACAGGCCGACCTGGGTCTGGCGATGGGCACCGGCACCGACGCCGCCATCGAGGCCGGCGACCTGACCCTGGTGCGGGGCGACCTGCGGGCCGCGGCGGACGCCATCCGCCTCGCCCGCCGCACCCTCGGCACCATCCGCTCGAACCTGTTCTGGGCCTTCGCCTACAACGTGGCGGCCCTGCCGCTCGCCGCGGCCGGACTGCTCACCCCGATGATCGCCGGGGCGGCGATGGCCTTCTCCTCGGTCTTCGTCGTCGGCAACTCGCTGCGGCTGCGCACCTTCCGGGCCGCCGACTGAGGCGGCGGCCGGTCAGCGGCCGTGCCAGACCAGCGTGTAGCGCCAGAACAGGCGGCGGCGCAGGCGGGCGCCGGGCAGGACGGCACGGGCCTCGCGGACGATCTCGGGGAAGGTCATGTCCGCGGGGCTCGTGCGGGCGGTCATCGATATCGGGCGGGGCGCCGGGCGGCCCCAGTTCCTCAGCAGTGCCATGACGATGTTCAGCGGCACGGACACGGCACCGAGCAGGTGGTCGGCGGGCGTCCGCTCACGGGAGACACCGACGATCACCAGTGTCCCAGCGGGGGCCAGACGGTCACGGAAGGCCAGCAGGGCCTCGGTGAACGGCAGATGGTGGAGCACCGCCACGCAGGTGATGACGTCGTACGGACCGTCGGGAAGCCCGCCCGGCGCGTCGGCCACCGTGTACGTCACCGGGGCGGCCGCCGGAGTCAGCTCCCGGGCCCGGGCCGTGATCGCCGGGTCGGCGTCGATGCCTTCGACGCGCTCGGCCCGGGCGCCCAGCAGCCGGGCGAGGTCGCCGCTGCCGCACCCCACGTCCAGGGCGCTGCCCACCCGTCCGGGCAGTCGGCGCAGGATCCAGCGGTGGAAGTGGGCGTTGTGGTCCCAGGGGTGGGCGGCGTGGAAGCGGTCGAGAGCGCGCAGGGCCCGGCGTGGCAGGAGCGTCATGCGCTCAGTCCACCAGACGCGATCACCCGGACGCCGCGCCACGGCTCACCAGGATGGCCGACCGCCGCCTGGGCACTCGGGAGGTACCGGCCTGCGGGGGCGCCGAGCGTGCGCCCGGGGCGTGCCGGTACCTTGCTGAGGAAGGCCACTGCGGGGAGAAGCAACATGACCGATCCGAGGACCACAGACGCGGACGCCCCCCGTCCGCTGCCGAGCGACGGGAAGCCCGCGGGCGGACGCGGCAGGCTCCTGGCCGCCGTGCTCGGCGATCTCAGGGCCGTGGACGGCGCCCTGTACGCGGCGGTGGCCGCTACCCCCACGCCCACCCTCGACCGGACGCTGCGCCACCTGTCCCACGCGGCCGACCACTCCAAGATCTCGTTCGGCATCGCGGCCGCCCTGGCCCTGGCCGGCAAGCGCCCGCGCCGGGCCGCGATCGCCGGTGTCGGGGCGATCGCCGTGGCCTCGGCCTCGGCCAACCTGCTCGGCAAGCGCCTGGTGCGCCGGGCCCGGCCGGACCGGGAAGCGGCCCGGGTGACGGTGGACCGGCACGTCAAGATGCCGACCTCGGCCTCGTTCCCGTCGGGGCACACGGCATCGGCGGTCGCGTTCGCCACCGCCGTCGGTGTGGTCCTGCCCCCGGCGGCGGTGCCGCTCGGCGCGCTGGCGAGCGCGGTCGGCTACTCCCGTGTCCACACGGGAGTGCACTACCCGGGCGACGTCGCCGCGGGCGCGGTCCTCGGCATCGCGAGCGCCGCCGCGGCGCTGGCTGCGGCAGCGGCCACTCCGTCGGCGAGGACACAGGCGCTGCTCGCGGCGGCCCGGTCGTGGCCGCGGATCAGCATCGGCGGCCTGGTGCGCGGCTGAGCAGCGGGCGGCAACTCCGTACACGGGGCAGCCGCTCTGCGTCACTCACCGCCCGTGGTGGCCGACTGCAGCACAGTGCACTCGGAATCCCACCACGGTAGGTCCTTGCCGACTTCTCGAGGAGACCTGCCTCCTGCAGGGCGTCGGGCTCTCGTAGCGGGTTCCAGTCAAGAGGATCCGCCGCCGCGGTATGCGCCGGCGAAGAGGTCTTCGATGCAGATCATGGGATCGGGATGTGGTTGTAGGGGTCGGCTTTGCTGAGCGTAGCCCTGTACGCCGGCATGTCCTCAAGCCGACCGGCGTACGTCGACGGCGGTGAGCGCCAGGGCCAGCGGCCCCGGGACGAGGAAGGCCAGGGGCAGCAGCATCCAGGCGCACAGCGCGGCCGTTGCCACGGCGAGCAGGACGAGCCCGCTGCCGCCCGTGTCCGCTCCGGCGTCCCGGGCCGCCTCGCGCAGCGCCGCCCGCCAGTCGGTGAGAGACTCGGGCCGTGCGCAGGCCCGCAGGCCGATGACCGCCGCGCAGGAGCCGATGGCGGCGGCGGCCACCGCGAACAAGGGCGCCCCGGGCAGCCCGGCCCCGGCGAGCGCCAGGTCCGCGGCGAGCAGCAGCAGTCCTGCCAGAGCGACGGCCCCGGCCACCAGGTCACCGGTGCGCAGGCGCTGACGCAGCAGGGCGCCGTACCGCCCCGCCGTGACGGGACGATCCTGCCCGGCCCCGCGCAGCACGGCGCACGCCGTCGACAGCGCGGCCGGTGCGGTGACCAGCGGCAGGCATGCCAGCGACGTGACCAGGCCGACGCTCAGCACGTCGGCGAACAGGGTCATGCGCGGTCCGAAGATCTCGCCGGCCTCACGTGTCCGCACCTCGCTCACCCCTTGAGTCCGGAGCTGGCCATGCCCTCCACCAGGAACCGCTGGAAGGCGAGGAAGAACAGCACGATCGGCAGCAGCGCGATGACCGACAGGGCGAACATCGGGCCGAACGCCGAGGTGCTGGAGGCGTCCACGAAGGAGCGCAGCGCGAGCGTCAGCGTGAACTTTTCCGGGTCGAAGAGGTAGATGAGCTGGGTGAAGAAGTCGTTCCAGGTCCAGATGAAGGTGAAGATGGCGGTGGTGATCAGGGCCGGCCGGGTGAGCGGCAGCACGACCTGGAAGAAGCTCCGGAAGGGCCCGCAGCCGTCGATGCGCGCGGCCTCCTCCAGTTCGCGGGGCAGTCCGCGCATGAACTGCACGATGAGGAAGACGAAGAACGCCTCGGTGGCGAGGAACTTCGGCAGGATCAGCGGCCAGTAGGTGTTCACCAGGCCGAGCTGGTTGAAGATGATGTACTGCGGGATCAGCACCGCGTGGTGCGGCAGCATGATCGTGGCGATCATGAAGGCGAACAGCGGCCCGCGCAGCCGGAACCGCAGCCGCGCGAAGGCGTAGGCGGCGAGCGAGCAGCTGACGACGTTGCCGAGGACGGCGCCGCCCGCGATCAGCAGGGAGTTGCCGAGCAGCCGCCAGATGGAGACGTCGTTGACGCCGTCGAGGGCGGTGGTGTAGTTCGACCACTCCAGGTGGCTGGGCAGCAGGTTGAGGCTGGCTATGACCTCGTCGGCGGGTTTGAGGGAGGTCGCCAGCAGCCAGGCCAGGGGGTACAGCATGACCAGCAGGGCGGCCAGGCAGCCGAGATGTACGGCGACACGGCCCCACCGAACGGGCCTGTCCGTAACGGTCGTTGAAGTCACCGCTCCCCCTCGGAGGCGTAGAAGACCCAGGAGCGGGAGGTGCGGAAGAGCACCGCCGTGACGACGCCGATGACGGCGAGCAGCACCCAGGCCATGGCGGAGGCGTAGCCCATGTGGGAGGCGACGAAGCCCCGGTCGTAGAGGTACATGGTGTAGACGAGGGTCGAGTCGGCGGGCCCGCCCTTGCCCGCGCTGACCGCGAAGGCGGGCGTGAACACCTGAAAGGCCTGGATGGTCTGGAGGACCAGGTTGAAGAACAGCACCGGGGACAGCATCGGCACGGTGACCGACAGGAACTGCCGCCACTTCCCGGCCCCGTCCACCGCCGCCGCCTCGTAGAGCTCTGCGGGGATCTGCTGGAGCCCGGCGAGGAAGATGACCATCGGCGCGCCGAACTGCCACACCGTCAGCAGGGCGACGGCGAGCAGCGCGAAGCCGGGCTTGTTGACCCAGCCGCCGGTGCCGAACAGGTTGTCCACCGGGCCGCCGTCGTTGAAGACGGCCCGCCACACGAGGGCGATGGACATCGACGCGCCGAGCAGCGAGGGCGCGTAGAAGGCGGAGCGGTAGAAGCCCTTGCCGCGTTTCATGCCCTTCAGGGCGAGCGCGACGAGGAGGGCGAGGGCCAGTTGCAGGGGCACGGCGATGACGACGTACGTCAGGGTCGTCACGACCGAGCGCCAGTAGCGCGGGTCCTCGGTGAACATCTGCGTGTAGTTGCGCAGGCCCACCCACTTCGGCGGATTGAACAGGTCGTAGTCGGTGAACGACAGGTACAGCGACACGGCCATCGGCAGCAGGGTCAGGACGACCGCGCCGAGCACCCAGGGGGACAGGAACACCCAGGCGGCGCCTTCGCGTTCACGCTTGGGGCGGCGCCTCGGGGCGGTGGCGGGGGCGGGCTTCGCCTCCGGGGGGATCGCGGTGGTGGTCATGACCTCAGCTCCGCCTTCGCCTCGGTGACGTAGTTCTCGGCCGCCTCGCGGGGCGACATGCGCGCGTAGGACACCTGGTCGTAGTCGCGCTGGAAGGTGCTCTGCAGGGCGTTGTCCCCCGAGGGCGGGGCCTGGGGCGGGTCCTTGAGCTTGCCGTCCAGGGAGGACTGGAAGTCGGCGATGGTCTTGTCGAAGTCCTTCAGCTGCGGGCTGATCGCGTCGCGGATGGTCTCGTTGACGGGGATGCCGCGGCTCGCGCCGAGGATCTCGGCCGCCTGCCGGTCGTTGATCATGAAGTCGACGAGCTGTGCCGCCTCCTTGGGATGACCGGTGTTGGCGGCGACGCCGAGGAACATGGACGGCTTGAAGTACTGGCCGGGTGTGCCGTCCTCGCCGGAGGGCATGGGGGCGAGCGCGACACCGGTCGGGACGAGGGCGAGGAAACCGCTGGCCGGGGCGTCCCAGTTGGCGTCGGTGACGGACTTGCCGCGACCCAGCGGGGTGTTCTCGACGGTGCCGTCGAGCTGGGTGGTCTGCTCGGCGGGCGAGACGGCGCCCTCGCGGCGCAGTTCGTCGGTGAAGGTCCACCAGCGGGTGAGGTCGCCGGCGGTGAAGCCGAGCTTGCCGTCCTCGGTGTAGAGGGACTTGCCCTGGCCGCGCAGCCAGACCTCGAAGGCGTCCTCGCTCTGCCCGGGGTCGGTCGCCCCTGGTTTGCCGGTCTTCTTCGCGAGGGCGCGCATGGTGTCGGCCCACTGGCTCCAGGTCCAGCTCTCGCCGGGGAGCGGCACGCCCGACTTCTTCCAGGTCTCGACGTCATAGGCGACAGTCTCGGTGCCGCGGCCCTGCGGGATCGCGTACTGGACGTCGTCCACGCGGCCGGTGGCGAGCAACCCCTGGTCGATCTCGGAGGTGCGCAGCACGGACTTCTGCTTCGCCAGGTCGAGCAGGACGCCGCCGGAGGCGTACTGGTCGATCTGGCGGTAGTCCAGCTGCATCACGTCCGGGGCGTCACCGCCGGCGGCCTGGGTGGCGAGCTTCTGTTTGTAGGCGTCGTAGCCGGAGAACGACGTCGCGACGTCGATGTCCGGGTGCTGTTTCTCGAACAGCGCGACGGCCTGCTCGGTGCGTTCCGCGCGGTCGGGGTTGCCCCACCACGTGTAGCGCAGCACGACCTTGCCGCCGCCGGCGGACTCCCCGGATCCTCCGCAGCCCGCCAGCACGGCACACAGTGCCAGTGCGGCGGCCGACGCGCAGAACCCCTTTGTCCTGTGTCCGGGCATGCCGAGGTCACTCCTCTCCTCGGAGTATCGGTTGAGCCCCCCTCAGATCCCTCTCGGCCCCCCTTGGGCTACTCCCCCTGGTACGGCAGCGTGCTGCCCGGCAGGGCGTACTCGTCCCGCCGGCCGCACATGCCGAAGCCGCCGAGCCGGGTGGGCGCGGCCTCGTGGGCGGTGGCCTCGCCGAGGTAGGCGGGTTCACCGTCGGCCAGCGCGTCGAGCTGGGCTCCGGTGCGTTCGGCGGTGGCCAGGGCGCCCGCCCGCCACAGGGCGCGCCAGGTGGGCACCTTGTCGCGCACGATCCGGGCGGCGGCCCGCTGGAACTCCAGGTACGGGCCGTTGTCCCCGGCGACGAGGGCCTCGCGCAGGGCGAGGTAGCCGCGGACCGCGAGGTCCCTGCGGCGCCGGGCGGCGGCCTCCGTCTCCGGTCCGGTGCCGGGCGGCAGAGCGGCCGCGGCGGCGTACTTCTCGGGGTCGGCGAGGACGTCGGGCGGGAAGGTGAACACGGCGTCCCCGGCCTCGGGCAGGCCGCTGTTCTGCATCAGCACGGTGATGCGCAGATCGCCGCCCTGCACCATGCGGTGCACGGTGCCCGGCGTGAACCAGGCGAGGGAGCCGGCTTCCAGGGGGATGTCCCGGTAGCCGTCGGGGCTGAGGGTCTGGACCGCGCCCCGGCCGCCGGTCACGACGTACGCCTCGGTGCACACCAGGTGCAGGTGCGGGCTGCCGCCGCAGACGCCGTCGACGGCCTCCCAGTCGTAGGCGCTGAGGTGGGACAGGCCGATCGCGCCGGGCAGCGGGTGCGGCAGGGCGGGCTTCGGGTCGCTCACCACGGCAGTCCCTCCAAGTGGGTGCCGACCCGGTCACCGTCCCAGGCGCCGTCCGCGATCACGAGGCGGTAGCGGTAGCCGAAGGACTCGCCCGGCGGCAGCTCGAACTCCTCGAAGAACGCCCAGGAGAAGGCGACCGTCGGGAAGGGCTCGGAGCGGACGAACCAGTGGGACTCGTGGATCGCGGACTTCTCGTCGAGGTTCTCGGGCGCGTGCGCGAACACCAGGGTGGAGTGCCCGTCGACGTCGTCGTGCTCGGTGGTGAAGGCGAGCCAGGGGCCCTGGGTGCCCATCAGCTTGCCCGCGTCGGCGTCGGTGTCCGGGGCGAGGACCGTGCCGCCGGTGAAGTCGCGCGGGCCGCGCCACTGGAGTCCGGTGTAGCCGGCCATCTCACGGCCCGCGGTGGTCGGGGAGCCGAAGGCCAGGGGTTCGGAACGGGTGTTGGTGAGGCGGATCGACCAGTCCAGCGCCCAGGCGCCGGCCTCTTCGTCCACCGAGTGCACGGTCAGGCCACGCACCTCGCGGGCCCACTCCTCGCCGCCGTTCTCGATCCAGGTGAGGTTCTCGGTGAAGTCGAGGCGGTCGTCCTCGACGGTGAAGTCGGAGAAGCCGTCGTGCCGCATCGAGCCGACGCGCTCGGGCAGGGGCAGATAACCCTGGCCGTGGACATAGCAGTTGCCGCCCCAGAAGTTCTGGCCGGACAGATGGCTCGCGGTCATCTGCAGGCCCTTGTGCCAGCGGTGGTCGTTCGGGCGGTAGCCGGTGACCGTGCGGCCGGACAGGGTGCGCACCGGGTGGGCGTACGGCTTGCGGGACTCGAACGGGTCCGGGTCGGGGCGGTAGACGTAGCGGAGGATCTCCGTGCCGCCTGCCGTGACGGCGATGTCCTCGCCGTGCGTGTGGGTGACGCGGATGCTCATGCGCGCTCCTTGGGGGCCCAGTCGGGGTACTCGCCGTGCATGGCCTCGTAGAAGGGGTCTCCGGGGCCGATCTCGCCCGCGCGCACGGAGCGGCCGGTGAACGCCGCCTTGTACAGGGCGGCGGCGAACTCGAGGGTGGCGCGGGCGTCCTGGCCACTGCCGGGTGGCCGGGTGCCGGTGTCGTAGGCGTCGAGCAGTGCGCCCAGCTGTGCGGTGTGCGAGCTGGGCACGTCGTTCGCGGGGGTGCGCCAGGCGGTCGCCCGGTCGGAGGCCACGTGCGGGGCCGGGGTGTAGACCCAGCTGTCGTTGGTGTGGCCGTACAGGTGGGTGAGTTCGACGGTGGCGTTCGCGCAGTCCACTCGGATGCGGCTGACCTCGTCCGGGGAGAGCACACTGTTGACGACGGTCGCGAGGGCGCCGCCGCGGAAGCGGACCAGCGCGGTGGAGACGTCCTCGCTCTCGGTGTCGTGGACGAGCCGGGCCGCCATGGCCTGGATCTCCTCCCACTCGCCGAGCAGGTGCAGCAGCAGGTCGTACTGGTGGATGCCGTGGCCCATGGTGGGCCCGCCGCCCTCGCTGGCCCACTTCCCGCGCCACGGCACGGCGTAGTACGCGGCGTCCCGGTGCCAGGTGGTCTGGCAGTGCGCGACCAGCGGGACGCCCAGCTCACCGCTCGTGATCAGCTCGCGGGCGTGGACGGCGCCGGAGCCGTAGCGGTGCTGGAAGACGACGGACGCGTACGCGCCCGAGGCCTCCTCGGCGGCGGCGATCTCGTCGTACTCGGCGAGCGACAGAGTGAGCGGCTTCTCGCACAGCACCCAGGCACCGGCCTTGAGCGCGGCCACCGTCTGGTCCCGGTGCAGGGAGGGCGGCGTCCCGATCAGGACCAGGTCGGGGCGTTCGGCGTCCAGCATCGCGTCCACCGACGTGTACCCGGCGACCTGGCCGCCGGCCAGCTCCCGGAAGGCGTCGAGGCGCTCCTGGTCCACGTCGACGGCGGCGACCAGCTCCACCCGGCCGGAGTGGGCCCGCAGCGCGGGCAGGTGGCTGCCGCTGACGATGGCTCCGGTACCGACGACGGCCACGCGACGACGGGCGGGAGACCCTGGGGGCAAGGACATGCGGCGCTCCTCGGACGGCCGGCGGACACACGCTTGGAAAGCGCTTGCACTCGGAAGGTGACCCTAGGCGCGAGCGAATGTCAGGACAACCCCCCTGCACCGACCTGCACAAGGTCTGCCCGAGCATTCTCCCAGCTTGCTGAGGAGTTTCCGATTGTTGCCGCGGCCATGGAAACGGCATTCCCCGGCTCCGTGCGGGGGTTTGCCCCACCATGATCCGGCTGCCAGCCGGAGTGATCGGACTGCGGGCCGTCCCTACCGTTCTGTCACACGACACCCCTCCCCGCCATGTCCCTGCCAGGCGACGGAGGGGACATCCACGACAGAAAGGAACCCCACGTGTTATCCCGCTCCCCGGGAACCGCGAGCAGACTCACCCTCACCCTGACAGCCGCCGCCCTCGCCCTCACGGCACTGCCCGCCACGGCTCGGGCGGCCCCCGATCCCCTCGCCCGCTTCCACCACCAGCGCCTCGCGTGGAAGAGCTGCGTGCTCGGCCCGGACGACCCGGCCGGCAAGGAACTGGAGCAGGCCGGCGCCCGCTGCGCCGACGTGACCGTACCGCTGGACTACTCGGAACCCGGCGGCCGCACCATCACCGTCGCGATCTCCCGCATCCGCGCCACCGACACCGCCCACCGCGTCGGCCCGCTGCTCCTCAACGGCGGCGGCCCCGGCGGACCGTCGCTCGGCGACGCGCCGTCGGTGCGCGAGGCGATGAAGGACGTCGCCGCACGCTACGACGTGGTGGGCGTGGACCCCCGCTTCGTCGGCCGCAGCACACCGCTGGACTGCCACTGGCCGACCGGCACGGCGTGGCGCGGGGCGGGCGAGGACCGGGCCGGGTTCGACCGCACGGCGGCGTTCTCGAAGGACCTGGCCGAGCGCTGCCGCAGCCGCGCGGGCGACGTGCTCCCCCACGCCACGACCCGCAACACCGCGCGCGACATGGACGTCGTCCGGGCCGCGCTCGGCGAGCGGCGGATCTCCTATCTCGGCTACTCGTACGGCAGCTACCTCGGCGAGGTGTACACCTCGATGTTCCCCGGCCGCACCGACCGGGTCGTCCTGGACGGAGTGATCGACCCGGAGCGCTACAGCGCCCGCTTCTGGCGGGGCGTGGAACCGGCCAACCGCCAGGCCCTGAAGCGGTGGGCCTCCTGGGCCGCCGCCCGTGACGCCACCTACGGTCTGGGTCGTACGCGGGGCGAGGTACTGGCGACCGTGGAGCGGGTCCGCACCGCCGCCGCCCGCACCCCGCTGCGGCTCGGCGACCACCGGCTGGACGCCCACGTGATGCCCATCGTCGTCCTCAACGGCCTCTCCCAGGACAACGACGACGCCTACGGTGACTTCGCACAGGGCGTGCGGGACATGCTGGGGGCATCGCAGGGGCGGCGGGCCACGCCGTCGCCGTGGCTCGCCAGGGTGCTCGACTTCGTGCTCACGGGCGCCAAGTCCCCCTACGGCAGCGCCCAGACGGCGATCGTGTGCGGCGACAACGCCGCTCCGCGCGACCCGGAGGTCTACTGGCGCGACGTCCAGCGCGCCCGCGTCCAGGACCCGCTGTTCGCACCCGTCACCGACAACCTCAACCCGTGTACGTACTGGGACCGGCCACGCGAGCGTCCGACCACGGTCCGGGACGACCTGCCGGCGCTCCTGGTCAACGCCACCGGGGATCCGCGCACCTACTACAACGGCGCCACGACGGTCCGCTCTCGTTGGCCCTCCTCGCGCCTGGTCACGCTGCGCGGCGCCGACCAGCACGGGGTGTACGGCGTCTTCGGCAGTGCGTGCGTGGACGACTCCGTCAACGCGTACCTCGCCACGGGCCGGCTGCCGGCACGGGACGTGGAGTGCGCCGCGCCTGAACGTCGCTGACGCTCGTCGGTCTCAGGGGCGCTTCCGGGCCCGTTGCGCGTCGAGGGCGGCGATCGCGACGTGCAGCTGTGCCCGGCGGTCGCCGGACTCCAGGTCCGCGCCCAGGATGTCCTCGACGATGTGCAGGCGCTGGTAGAGGGCCTGTCGTGACAGGTGGCTGCGGCGTGCCGCGATCGACTTGTTGCCCGCTGCCGCCAGATAGTGCCGCAAGGTCGTCAGCAGGTCCGTGCCGTGCCGGTGGTCGTAGGCGAGCAGGGCGGCGAGCTGCCGCTCGGCGTAGGCCTGCACCCGTGGGTCGTCGCGCAGCGAGTAGAACAGCTCCGGCAAACCGATGTCGGCGAGGGTGCGGACCGCCGGCGGGCCCTCGGGCGGTACGGCGTCGGCGACCTGTTCGGCCTCCGCGGCCGAGCGGGGCACCTCGGCCAGATCGCCCACCTCGGCGCCCACGGACACCGGTGTACCGGCCAGTTCACCGATCTCGGCGGCGAGCGGCCGCCACCCGCCGGGCTCCCGGAACGTGAGGAGCACGCCGATGCCCCGCTCGCCCAGGTCTCCCACGAGCGCGCTGCCCTCGAGCCGGGCGCGCAGCTTGTCGAGCACCACGTCCCGTTCGGGGGTGCGGACCAGCACGACGGCCAGGCGGCGTCCGTGCGTGGACACGCCGAGCGCCGCGATCTTCGTCCGGGTGTCGCGCCAGGACAGGTGCCGCTGTTCGAGCACGTCGAGCAGTGCGTCGCGCTGGGCCTGCTCCTCCCACCGGGTGTCGTGGGTGAGCCGGGCCAGGGTGAGCGCGATGGCCGCGCGCTCCAGCACCATCACGTGGTCGACCAGGAAGTGCTGGTCGGCGGTGCTCCCGGGCAGCATGGCCAGGCGCCCCCACCGCTGCCCCCGGAACTCCACCGAGGTGACCAGCCAGCCCTCCTGCCCGCACACCTCGGTGCGTCCGGTGGGTGAGGGAGTGGCGCGGGAACGCTCCTCCCAGCGGTTGAGCGCGTCCTCCACCGTGCCCTCCCCCGGCGCGCAGATCAGGGCCTGGTGCGCCAGGTTCTCCAGGACGACGGCGCTGCCGGTCATGGCCGCGGCGGCCCGGACGACCTCGTCGGCACCGGCCCCGCGCAGGGACAGTGCGGTGAACGTGTCGTGGACGCGCTGCGCGGCTTTCAGGGTGCGGACCTGGCCGGTCAGGATCATCGCGTGGACTTCCTGGGTCACGTCGACGAACTTGATGCCCCGTTGCAGCACGATCAGCGGCATGCCCCGGGTGCGGCACGTGGCGACCAGCTCGTAGGGCGCCTCCTGGTAGCAGCGTCCCAGTTCGAGCACCACGGCGGCGGCGCCGATGTCGGCGAGTTCGGCGGCCCACTCGTCGAGCCGGGTGGGGAAGCCGACGCCGGTGGTGAGCACCAGTTCGCCGCCGCGCAGTGCCGAGGCCGGGTGCTCCCACTCGGTGATGTGCACCCAGCGCACCCGCCGGTCCAGCCGGTCGTGCCCGGCGAGGACCTTCGGGAGCCCGTGGGCCAGCACAGGCAGGGCCAGTACCTCGGCCACCGTCACCGTCCCGCCGTCGCTCACTCTCACAAGTTGCATCTTTCCGACTCGCCGCGCAATGGGCCCACGGGTTTCACCAGCGGGTTCAGGTCGAGGCGGGAACCCTGGGTTGCTGCTCGGTGGTGAGCGCCTGTCCCTTCGTCTCCGGCGCGAGGGCGAGGGAGACCACGAGGCCGACGAGGGTGACACCGGCTCCGATCAGCAGCGTCCCGGAGCCGCCCACACCGGCGATGAGCAGCGGCAGGCAGAAGGTACCTCCGGCGGAGCCGAAGCGGCTCATGGCCGAGGCGAATCCGACTCCGGTCGCCCGCAGGTCCGTCGGGAAGAGCTCGCTGGGGTACAGGAACTGCAGGGCGCTGCCGGCGGCCTCGGCGAAGTGGAACAGCAGGAACAGGAGGATGACCGGCAGGGCGAGATGCATCGGGATCACCGCGAGGCAGAACAGTGCCGCGAAGATGCCGACGAAGCTGCCGATCAGCAGGGGCCGCCGGCCGATCCGGTCGACGAGGAGCAGCCCCGCCGACACACCCAGGATGGGGATCACCATCATGACGGCGGCGCTGGTCGTCGCGTTGCCGACGCCCATGGACTCGAGGATCTGCGGCTGGAAGGTGCGGATCGCGAAGCCCGTCGCCACCTGGCAGAGGAAGAACGTCGAGCAGAACACGATCTGCCTGCCGTAGCCGCGGCGGAACACCTCGCGGATGTTGCTCAGGCCGGTGCCGCCGCGCCGGGGCGCCCTGCTCTCCGCGACCAGGTCGTCGACCGCTACGTCGGGGCCGACGTAGCGGTGCACGATGGCGGTCGCCTCGTCCACCCTGCCCCGGCTGGCCAGCCACCGCGGGGACTCGGGGACGCCGGTTCGCATGAGCAGGAAGACCGTGGCCGGAACGGCGCCCGACACCAGCATCCAGCGCCATCCGTCGTCGCCCAGGTTCAGCAGGGCCAGGCCCGCCCAGTAGCTGACGCCGTAGCCGATCCACCACGACAGCACCAGCCCGGGCAGCGCGACCCCGCGGAGCTTCCTGGGCACCAGCTCGGCCGTGAGGGCGGAGGCGATGGGGTAGTCGGCGCCCACGGCGATGCCGATGACCAGGCGCAGCACGAAGAGCTGCCAGGCCTCCTGCACGAAGAACTGCGGGATCGACGCGGCGACGAACACCACGAGGTTCAGCAGGTACATCAGCCGGCGCCCGATCCGGTCGGTGACCGCGCCGAAGACCAGCGCCCCGACGAAGACACCGATCAGGGCGGAACTGGCGAGCAGGCCGGACCATACGGACCCCAGGTGGAGCTGGGGAGTGATCTGGCTCATCGCGATCGCGATGATGCCGAGCAGGTAGCCGTCGCAGAACGGCCCACCCATCGCGACGGCGACCAGGCGCTTGTGGAAACGGTTGACGGGGACGTCGTCCAGAGCGGTTGACATGGTGCGGTGCCTCTCGTCGGCGGTGACGATGTCCAGACACTGTGGGCCAGGCCGTCCGGGGCCGACAGAGACAGACTGTCAGGTCGTCCCGGAGCCGCTTGACACGGCGTTCCGATCTGGGCGGGGGCATGTCGCACACCCCCGCCGATGCGGTACAGCTGTTCGCATGCAGACAAGAAACGCGCTGGTCACAGGCGCCAATCGAGGGCTGGGTGCCGCCATCGCGGACGGTCTGGCCGCGCAGGGCATCCGGGTGTGGCGCGGTGTGCGGGACGGTGTCCTCACGGCACACGACGTGCGGCTGGACGTCCGAGACGCGGAGAGTGTGACCGCGGCGGTACGGCACGTTCTCGACGCGGACGGACGCGTCGACATCCTCGTGAACAACGCCGGGGTCACCGACGGCCGGCAGGCTCCCGCCACGGCCGATCTCGAGGTGGCCGCCCGGGTGTGGGACACCAACGTCCTCGGGGCCTGGCGGTGCGCCCAGGCGGTCCTGCCGGCCATGCGCGAGGCCGGCTGGGGCCGCATCGTCAACGTCAGCAGCACGCTCGGCTCGCTCCATCTCATGGACCGGCCGAGCGAGCCCGCCTACCGCGTCTCCAAGGCCGCGCTCAACGCGCTGACCCGGGTGCTGGCCGCCGAGCTCACCGGAACCGGGGTCCTGGTCAACGCGGCCTCGCCCGGCTGGGTCCGCACCGGCATGAGCCCGTCCGCGACGCGCGGCCCGGCCGAGGGCGCCGACACCCCGGTCTGGCTCGCGACCCTGCCCGACGACGGGCCCACCGGTGGCTTCTTCCGGGACCGGGAGCCGCTCGCCTGGTGACAGGCGCCGCGACGCCGTGTCAAGCGGCACGGTGATGCGCTGACAGTCTGTTCCTGTCCGCCGGGGGGCGCCCGGCCGAGAGTGAAGAGACGACGTCCCGACGCACTTTCCTCGCACGCGGCACCCCGCCGCACGACACAAAGGAACGCCCATGTCCTCGAGGCCCGTCGTCTCCTTCGACTGCTACCGCACCCTGATCGACTTCGACCTCAACCGCGCCACCCTGCCCATCGTCCGCGACCGCCTCGACGAGGTCGGCGTCGACCACGAGGTCTTCCTCGACAACCTGCGCGTCATGCGCTTCCAGGGAGTCGTCCAGCCCTACCGCCGCTACCGCGACATCCTGCGGGACACCCTCGAGAACTGCATGCTGCTGCACGGTGTCGAGTACCGCGACGAGGACTACGAGCAGCTCATCGCGGCCGCCGAGAAGTTCCCGGTCTTCCCCGACGTCCCCGCCGCGCTGCGCAGGCTCAAGGAGGGCTACGACCTCGCCATACTGACCAACAGCGACGACGACCTGATCCCTTATCACCTGGAGACCATCGGAGTTCCCTTCGACTACGTGGTCACCGCTCAGCAGGCAGGCGCGTACAAGCCGCGCCGCCAGGCGTTCGAGAAGCTCTTCGAGGTCCTTCCCCAAAGCCGGGACCGGATCACCCACGCAGCGCAGGGCTGGGACTACGACATCATGCCGACCAAGGACCTCGGCCTCGCCCGCCGGGTGTGGGTGAACCGCTACGGCCTCAAGGGCAGCGACTCCTACCAGCCGTACGACGAGATCCGCGACCTGTCGGAGCTCCCGGCGCTGCTGGGGCTCTGATCACGCCATGCACTCGACCACCGACCCCCAAGCGGACCTGGTCAACGGAAACGTCTCCTTCTGGTTCGAGGCGATCGGCGGGCGCCCCCCGCTGCGGCCCGCGCTGCCCGGCGACACCACCGCGGACGTGTGCGTCGTCGGCGCCGGGTTCACCGGCCTGTGGACCGCCTACTACCTCAAGAAGGCCGACCCCGCCCTCCGCATCGTCGTCCTGGAGCGCGAGTTCGCCGGCTACGGCGCCTCCGGGCGCAACGGCGGCTGGGCCTCCGGACTGCTCGCCGGCTCCCGGGACCGGTTCGGGCGGCTGTACGGCGTCGACGCGGTGAAGGACCAGCAGCGCCTGATGCACGAGGCGGTCGACGAGATCGTCGCCGTCGCCGCGGCGGAGGGCATCGAGGCCGACATCGTCAAGGGCGGCACCCTGCGCATCGCCACCTCCCCGGCCCAGGTGCGGCGGCTGACGGCGGGCGTCGCCGAGGACCACAGGTGGGGGGTCACCGAATCCCGTCTCCTCGACGACGGTGAACTCCGCGAGCGCATCCGCATCCCGGAGGCGGTGAAGGCCGCCTACACCCCGCACTGCGCCCGGATGCAACCGGCGCGCTACGTCCGTGCCCTGGCCGGCGTCGTGGAGTCCCTCGGCGTCACGATCCAGGAGTCGACCGCCGTCACCCGCATCGAGAGCGGCGCGGCGCACACCGACCGTGGTGCCGTCAGGGCTCCCGTGATCCTGCGCGCCACCGAGGGCTACACCGCCTCCCTGGCGGGGGAACGGCGCACCTGGCTCCCGATGAACAGCTCGATGATCGTCACCGAGCCGCTGCCGCGGGCCGTCTGGGACGAGATCGGCTGGAGCCGTGGCGAGACCCTCGGCGACAAGTGCTACTCGCACATGTACGGCCAGCGCACGGCCGACGACCGGATCGCGATCGGCGGCCGGGGCATCCCCTACCGCTTCGGCTCGGCCACCGACCGCGACGGCGCCACGCAGGAGGCGACCGTCCGTGCCCTCACGGAGATCCTGTACCGCAGGTTCCCCGCCGCTCGCGGCCACCGCGTGGCACACGCCTGGTGCGGTGTCCTGGGCGTGCCCCGGGACTGGTGCTCGAGCGCGGTCTACGACCCCGCCAGCGGGCTGGGGCACGCCGGCGGATACGTCGGCCAGGGCCTCACCACCACCAACCTGGCCGGCCGCACCCTGCGTGACCTGGTCCTCGGGCACGACACCGAACTGACCCGGCTGCCCTGGGTGGGGCACACCTCGCGCAAGTGGGAGGTGGAACCGCTGCGGTGGCTGGGGGTGCGGTCCATGTACCTGGCCTACAGCCGGGCGGACCGCAAGGAGCTCTCGGGGCACGGGCGGGGGTCGCGGCTCGCGAGGCTGGCCGACGTCATCAGCCGCCGCCCCTGAGGAGGTCGCGAGCGGGCCGCCCCACGGCCGCCCGGTCCCGCGGCGGCGGTGGTGGCGGTTCTGGGCCTCGGACTCGGCACCCTGGCCGCGGTCCGCAGGAGCCGTGCCGCCGACAAGGCGACGGTCGGACCGGCCCCGTTCGGCGGTCGGTGCGGATCTCAAGCCGGACGTCGGCCAGGGCGGCGGCCAGAACCCCGGGGGCCGCCCGGCGTCCCAGTCGGTCTCGGCTCGCTCGCTACCGGGCGCGTGCCTCGCCGTCCCTCCGCCTGCCGGGGGACGCCTCGCGGAAGCGGTACCGGCGTTCGGGGCGGCCCGCCACGCCGTAGCGCAGGGACACTTCGGCGCGGCCGACGGTGTGGAAGTGTTCCAGATAGCGGCGGGCGCTCACGCGGGAGACGCCGGTCAGCGCGGCGCACTCGGTGGCGGAGAGGGTGCCGTCCGCCGCGCGCAGGGCCCGCTCGACCAGCTCGGCGGTCTCCACGCTCATGCCCTTGGGCAGAGCCGGAGCGGCCGATCCGGGACCGGGCGCCCCGGCCAGTACGCGGTCGACGTCGGCCTGGTTGCGCACGACCGTGCCGAGCAGCCGGCCGCGCCGGTCGGCGTAGCGCTCCAGGCGGGCACGCAGTTCCTCGGACTCGAACGGTTTGAGCAGGTAGTCGACGACCCCGTGCCGGACGGCCCCGCGCACCGTCTCGGCCTCCCGGGCAGCGCTGACCACCATGACGTCGCAGTCGTGGCCGGCGGTGCGCAGCCGGGGGATGACGTCGAGGCCGAAGACGTCCGGCAGGTGGAGGTCGAGAAGAACCAGGTCGGGGCGCAGGGCGTCGACGGCCGTGACGGCCTCCTCACCGGTACCGGCGACGCCGACGACGCGGAACGGCTCGACACGCTCGACGAAGGCACGGTGCACTTTGGCCACCATGAAGTCGTCGTCGACCACGAGGACGTCGATCGTGTCGGTCCTGCCGGACGTACCGGACTGGCTGGTCATCGTGCCGCTCCTTCCGCACCGGGGCCGCCCATCATGGCGTCCACCTGCGGCGGGGGAAAGAGACGTGCGGGCCCGCGCTCGCCTTTTCACGCCGACCGCAAAGACCAAAACCTCCGTTGGTTCCGCAAGAGAGACAGCTCCTCGACGCCCGGTGCAGCATGTGGCCCACATCACCCTCCCTCACAGGGCCTTTACCCAACCGCATCGACGTACCGACAGGTGGTGGCACTCGTGCGCCTGCGCACCCCCCTCGCCCTGCTCGTGGCCGCCGTGCTCGTGCTCGTCGGACCGCCGCTGCTGACCACCGGCAGCGGCTCCGAGACCGGCACACAGATCCCGGGCCTGCGCTTCATGGTCCCCAACACGCCCGGCGGCGGCTACGACATCACGGCCCGGACGGCCGCGAAGAACGCCGAGGACGCCGGACTGACCCACAACATCGAGGTCTTCAACCTGCCCGGCGCCGGTGGCACGGTCGGGCTGAGCCGGCTGGTGAGCGAGCACGGCAACGGCAAACTCGCCATGTCCATGGGCCTCGGGGTCGTGGGCGCCGTCCGTTCCAACGACGCGCCGAAGACGCTCGGCGACACCACGCCGATCGCCCGGCTCACCGAGGAGCAGGACGTCGTCGTGGTCGCCAAGGACTCCCCGTACAAGACGATCGACGATCTCGTCGGCGCCTGGAAGAAGAATCCGGGCAAGCTCCCGGTGGGCGGCGGTTCGTCGCCCGGCGGGCCCGACCACCTCGCCCCGATGCTGATGGCGCGGGCCGCCGGGATCCCCCCGAAGCAGGTCAACTACATCCCGTTCGACGGCGGCGGGGAGCTGCTCGCGTCGATCCTCGGCAACAAGGTCGCCTTCGGGGTGTCCGGTGTCGGCGAGTACCTGGACCAGATCAAGGCGGGCGAGCTGCGGCTGCTCGCGGTCACCGGCCCGGAGCGGGTCGAGGGGCTGGACGCGCCCACGCTGCAGGAGGCGGGGTACGACGTGAACTTCACCAACTGGCGCGGCATCGTCGCCCCGCCCGGCCTGAACGACGGCGAGCGGAACAAGCTCGTGCGGCTGGTCGAGGAACTGCACGGCTCCGACGAGTGGCGGAAGTCCATGCAGCAGAACGGCTGGGACGACGCCTTCCTCACCGGTGACAAGTTCGGCGCCTTCCTCGACGCCGAGGACAAGCGTGTGGTTTCGGTGCTGAAGGAGCTGGGACTGTGACGACGCAGACCACCGACATTCCCCCCGCGGAGCGGAGCGAGAGGCGCTCGTGGCTGCGGGAGCACTCCGAACTCGGCGTGTGCGTGCTGCTGCTGGTGCTGGGCGTGCTCGTCCTGACCGACGCGCTCACCATGGACGTCGACATCGCCCAGCGCGGCCCGGTCGGCCCGAAGACCGTGCCGATCGTGGTCGGCGCCGGCCTGCTGGTGATCGCCGCCCTGCTCGCGGTGGACGTCCTGCGCGGCGGCCGCGGCCAGGCCGAGAGCGGCGAGGACGTCGACCTGTCGGAGCCCGCCGACTGGCGCACGGTACTGCTGCTCGCCGGGGTGTTCCTGGGCGCGGCCGTCCTGATCGAGCCGCTCGGCTTCCCGATCGCCGGGGCGCTGCTGTTCTGGGGTGCGGCGTTCGCGCTCGGCAGCCGCAGGATCGACCGCGATCCGCTCATCGCGGCCGGGCTGGCCCTCGTGACCTACGTGGTCTTCAACAACCTGCTCGGGGTGCCTCTGCCGGGCGGTCCGCTGATGGGAGTGCTGTGACATGGACGCCTTCAACTCCCTTCTGGACGGCTTCGGTACGGCCCTGACCCCGATCAACCTGCTGTGGGCCGTGATCGGTGTGCTGCTCGGCACGGCGATCGGCGTACTGCCGGGCATCGGCCCGGCGATGGCGGTCGCGTTGCTGCTGCCGGTGACGTACGGGCTCGACCCGATCGGCGCGTTCATCATGTTCGCGGGCATCTACTACGGCGCGATGTTCGGCGGTTCGACCACCTCCATCCTGCTCAACACGCCCGGTGAGAGCGCGGCGGTGGTGGCGGCCATGGAGGGCAACCCCATGGCCAAGTCCGGGCGCGGCGCCCAGGCCCTCGCGGCGGCCGCCGTCGGGCACTTCGCGGGCGGCCTGATCGGCACGCTCCTGCTGGTGGTGCTCGCCCCGACGGTCGCGAAACTGGCCGTGGACATCGGCGCGCCGGACTACTTCGCCATCATGGTGCTGGCGTTCATCGCGGTGACGTCGGTGCTGGGCGCGTCCCGCATCCGTGGCCTCGCCTCCCTGCTCATCGGTCTCACCCTGGGTCTGGTGGGCCTGGACCAGATGACCGGCCAGCAGCGCCTGACGTTCGGCTCGCTGCAACTGGCCGACGGCATCGACGTGGTGATCGTCGCGGTCGGTCTCTTCGCCATCGGCGAGGCCCTGTGGGTCGCTGCGCACCTGCGGCGCAGGCCGCCCGAGCCGATCCCGGTCGGGCGTCCCTGGCTGGGCCGCGGCGATGTGAACCGGACGTGGAAGTCGTGGCTGCGGGGCCCGTTCATCGGTTTCCCGTTCGGCGCGATCCCGGCCGGCGGCGCGGAGATCCCCACGTTCCTGTCGTACGTGACGGAGAAACGCCTGTCCAAGCACAAGGACGAGTGGGGCAAGGGCGCCATCGAGGGCGTCGCGGGTCCGGAGTCGGCGGCGTCGGCCTCGGCGGCGGGCACCCTGGTGTCGATGCTGACCCTGGGCCTGCCGACCACGGCGGTCGCGGCCGTCATGCTGGCCGCCTTCCAGCAGTACGGCATCCAGCCCGGCCCGCTGCTCTTCGAGCGCGAACCCGACCTGGTGTGGGGCCTGATCGCCTCCCTGTTCGTCGGCATGGTGCTGCTGCTCGCGCTCAACCTGCCGCTGGCGCCGGTGTGGGCGAAGCTGCTGCGCATCCCGCGGCCGTACCTGTACGCCGGAATCATGTTCTTCGCGGCGGTCGGCGCGTACGCGGTCGGCGGTGAGGTCATCGATCTGGTGATCCTGCTGATCATCGGCCTGATCGGTTTCGGCATGCGCCGCTACGGCCTGCCGGTGCTGCCCGCCGTCATCGGCGTGATCCTCGGCCCCAACGCCGAGCAGCAGTTGCGGCGGGCTCTGCAGATCAGCGACGGCAGCGTGACGGGCCTGGTGAACACGCCGTTCGCGGTGACCGTGTACACGGTGATCGTGGTGGTGCTGGCCTGGCCCCTGCTGAAGAAGGCGGTGAGGCGCGGGCGCGTGGAGGCCTGACGCGCACGGTTGGAGGGCGCGGCTCGTTCGAGCCGCGCCCTCCTGGCATGTCCTAGGGCACCGATTCCCGTGTGCCGTCGGGGAAACGGATCTCCACGGAGGCGTCGGCGGCGGTCTGGACCCGGGCTCCGGTGACCGGTACGTGCGGGTCGGCGCTGAGCACGACCAGCGTCACCAGGAGGCAGGTGCCACCGGGGTGGGACGGCAGCGTCAGAAGCGGCGTCGCCGAGTGGTGACCGTACGCGTTGCGGCCCTCGGCCGCCGCGACCGTTCCCTCGGCGTCGCCCCAGCCGTGCAGTCCCACGAGCGCGCTGGTCAGGCCGTCCGCGCGCCGGACCAGTGCCGAGCCGGGGCCGGTCCGGCAGGCCGGTGGCTCGGTGTCGTCGGCGACGGCCCAGCCGCCTTCGCGCACGCTCGTGCCGGGCGGCGCGTCGACGCGGTGCACCCGGACCTCCCAGGGACCGTGGACGACGCTGACCGTCTCGATGCGGTGCCCTTCACCGCCGCCCGGGAGCACGGCCCGGTGCCAGGAGGCGGCACGGGTGCCGTCGACGCCGAGGGGGTGGATACGGCCGCGCGGAGTGGGCGTGCCGTCGGGGGCGAGCAGGGCGAGGTGGTTGTCGGGGCCCACGTCCGCCGGTGTCTCGGGTGCCGTCGCGCTGGAGTAGCCGAACCGGGCGTAGTGCGGGCTGTCGTCGGTCGTCGCCGGCGGGGGTGGCAGGCGGTCGCTGCCGTGGTTGACGAGCCGGACGATGCCGTCGGCGGCGGTGGAGTGCAGCAGCCAGCCCGGTGCCGGTAACGCGAGGCGTACATCGCCCGTCTCGACCGGCCCGGGTTCCTCCGGAGCGGTCCACACGGGGTGGTCGGCGGGCAGGAGCAGGCCGAGGAATGCCTTGCTCGCCCAGTAGGGGGAGGCCGGGCCCGAGTAGCGCTGGGTGACCGGGAGGAAGGGCTTGTACCAGCCGAGCGTGAGCAGGCCCCGTTCGTCGGGCACGCCGCGCTCGGCGAAGTGCTTCAGCGCGCCGGAGGCCAGGCGGCGGGTGCGGCCGGGCGGCAGCGGCGTGGCGTCGGCGAGGGCCCCGGCCCACAGCGGTGCGGTGGTCGCGAAACGGTAGGTGAGGGAGCGGCCCTGGTGGACCGGGGCGCCGTCGGCGCCGAAGAAGTGCTGGTGGTCGTGGAGGAAGGAGCGCAGTCGCGCCCGGTGGCCCGCCACCAGCCCCGGGTCGGCGCGCGGTCCGGCGACCCGGGCCCACAGGACCGGATACAGGTGCAGCGCCCAGGCGTTGTAGTAGTCGAACTTGCGGCCGTCGCCGTCGGTGTACCAGCCGTCGCCCCGGTACCAGTCCTCCAGGCGGGCGAGGCCGGCGTCGATCTCGCCGCGGCTGTGGGGCGCGCCGACGGAGGCGAGGAACTCCTCGGTGATGACCTGGAACAGCCGCCAGTTGGAGTCGTTGACGTCGGCTCCGACGAAGCCGCCCAGCCAGTCGGCGATCCGCTGCCGTACCCGGTCGTCGAGCCGGTCCCAGATCCACGGGCGGGTCTCGTGCAGGGCGATCGCGACGGAGGCTGCCTCCACCATGGGCTGGGAGCGGTCGGTGATCGACGGCCAGTGGTCGGGGCTGCGGGGGTCGGTGCCGGCCGTGAGCCCGGCCGCGTAGCGCTCGACGAGCGCGGGCCGCTGTCCGCCGGAGCCGGCGATGCGGAAGGCGGCCAGGAGGAAGGAGCGGGCGAAGCCCTCGAGACCGTCCGACCAGGGCCCGGAGTGGCTGGGCGGCCCGGGCAGCCGGTACTGGGCCAGGCCCGGGGAGGCGTAGGGAGTGAGGGCGTCGAGGAGCCGGTCGGCGATCGACTCCCAGTGGGCGCGGGTCCAGCCGGTGAGCGGCGAGGTCAGTGGATCGGGGGGCGGCAGGTGGGGCAGGTTGGGGAGGTGTGCGGGGTCGGGGAGCGACACGTGCGGCGCGCTCATGCGGGTGCGGTTCCTCCGTTGCTCACAGGGCGCGCCCGGGCGGGGGCGCGCCGACGCTCTCGCGTACGACGATGTGGGTGCCGAGCAGGTGGTGGGCCCCGGCGGCGTGCTCGGGGTCGCGCAGCGCGATGCGCACGGCGGCGCGGCCGAGTTCCTCGGCGGGGGTGCGGACGGTGGTGAGGGGCGGGTTGAAGTCCTCGGCGAGCGGGATGTCGTTGTAGCCGACGACGGAGATGTCGTCGGGGACGCGGAGTCCGGCATCGGCGATCGCGCGCAGGGCGCCGGCGGCGACCATGTCGTCACCGGCGAACACGGCGGTGAACTCGCGTGTGTTCTTGAGGAGTTCGGTCATCGCGCGGTGGCCGGCGGCGCGGCCGAGCCCGCAGTCGACGACTTCGGCGGCCCCGGGCGGCAGTCCGTGGTCGGCGAGGGCGGCCCGGTAGCCGGCGACGCGGGCGTCCAGGGCGGTGTTGCCGGGCAGTCCGCCGAGGAAGACGATCCGGCGGTGCCCGGCCGAGAGCAGATGGGCGGTGACGGCGCGGGCGCCGGCCTCGTTGTCGAACTCGACCACGAGCGCGGGGATCTCGGGGCCGGGCGCGGGCCGGCCGCAGAGCACGAGCCGGGCTCCGGAGGAGTCCAGGGCATGGGCGTAGTGGGCGACGCGCTCACGGTAGGCCTCGTCCTCGACGACCCCGCCGACGAGGATCACCAGCCGGGCTCCCTCCTCCCGCATGAGCTGCACGAACTCCATCTCGCGCTGGGCGTCACCGCCCGTGGCGCCGACCACGCAGAGCCACCCGCGGTCGGCGGCCTCGGCCTCCACGCCCTCGGCGACCTGGGCGTAGAAGGGGCTGGTGACCTGACGGACCACCACGGCGGCCATCTTGCGGCCACCGCCGACCAGGGCGCGGGCGTGCGCGTTGGCCACGTAGTCCAGGTCGCGGGCCGCGCGCAGCACCCGGGCCCGGGTCGCCGGGGGGACCGGGTGGTTGCCGCTGAGCGCGCGGGAGGCGGTGGCCGTGGACACGCCCGCCCGCTCGGCGACCTCGCGGATCGTGACCCGCCCCTTGGACACCATGTCGTTCCCCATCCCCCGCGTCTCCTCTTCCGCCCACCGCTGTTCAGGTGTTGGCCGCGTAGTCCTTGGCGTATTCCTCGGCCATTCTGTCGCCGCCGCGGCTCCGCCACTTCTTCACCGTCGCGTCCCACTGCGACATCGGCAGACGTCCGGCGATGATCCCGGTGGCGGTGTCGTCAAGGAGCGTCTGGAGGGTGGCGCCCTGGGCGTTGTGCGTCGCGGACTGCAGCCCGAACGAGGCGTTGCGGACGGCGTGCGGTACGACCTTCTGCTGCCAGGCGTGCAGTGCGCGTACGGCGTCGGGCATGCCGGGCACGAACAGGACCTGGGGGCCTTCGGCGAGGTACTTCAGCGGCAGGTTGGTGTTGTTCTCCACCTCGCCGAGCTCGGTGTACTCGGGCGAGCCGTCCTTGGCCCGGGTGAAGTGGACGCCCTCGACGCCGTAGTGGGTGAGCTCCCACTCCTCGCTGCCGAAGGGCGCGGCGAGGTAGTCGAGGATGCGCAGCAGCAGTTCGACGCGCTCCTTCTTCGCCTGCTTCAGGACGGTGTAGCCGAAGGAGCGGCGGGCGGCGACGATTCCGCCGGGCTCGCCGCCGACGCTGTACGGGAGGGCGGCCGCCGGGGTCATCTTGCCCCTGGACTCACGGTACTTGGGCAGGTAGGCGCCGAACCCGTCCTGCATGGAGCCGACGGTGCCGTTGTAGTAGAGGGTCGTCAGGTCGATCTGCGAGATGGACGTGGCGTCGGGGTGGTACGAGCCGTTCTTGCGCAGCTGTGCCCGGAAGGCGATCGACGCCTTGTAGCGTTCGTCGGTCGCCGCCGGGACGAAGGTGCCGTTCCCGGTGACGGCCCAGCTCTGGGGGGCGTTGTGGGCGGCGGAGTGGTAGCCGTTGCCGAACCCCGACTGGGCGGCCGCGCCCAGCATGTACGTCTTCCCGCGCGTGCCCCGCCGCGCCACCGCGGTGAAGTCCTCGGCGGTCCAGCCCTCCTTCATGCCCGCGTCGGCGAACATGTCCTGGTTGATCCAGAGGGTCGAACCGGGCAGCGGACGCTCCAGCGGTATGCCGTAGATGCGTCCGCCGATGCGGCCCATGTCGCGCCAGGCGTGGGTGGGGATGTTGGCGAGGTTCGGATAGTCGGTGATCGCGTCGCCTGACAGGTACGGGGTGAGGTCCTGGGCGCGTCGCTGCACGAACTGTGCCTCGCGGGGCAGGGTGAAGCCGGAGAACATGTTGATGATGTCGGGCAGGGCGTCGGCGTCGCCGGCCATGACCGTCGCCATCTTCTTCTGGTAGTCGGCCTGGGAGATGATCGTGTACTCGATCTTCACGCCGAGGGCCTTCTCCACGGCAGCCCAGAAGCGGTTCTGCGAGGCGGGCTTGGGCGGGGTGCCGAAGGAGACGGTCATGACGCGGACGGTGGAGCCGTCGCCCGGGGTGCGGGAGACGGACTTGACCAGGTCGGACGGGTAGGAGGTGTATCCGGCCTGGACCCCGGCGTCGGTGGGGGCCAGGTCGGGCTCGGGCCCTCTGGCGGGCTTGTAGGCCGGCCAGGGGGCGAGTTTCTTTCCGGCGTTGGAGACGTCGCTGTCGCCGGAACCGGAGGAGCAGGCGGTCAGCAAGGCGGGGGCGGAGACGGCGGCGCCGCCGGCCGCCATGGAGCGCAGGAGGGTGCGTCGGGACATGCGGGGCATGGATGAACCACCTCGTGTCAGCTCTTGATGGCGCCGGTGAGCACGCCCTTGGTGAAGTACTTCTGCAGGAAGGGATAGACGAGCAGGATCGGCACGGTGGCGATCACGAGCACCGCCATCTGCACGGTCTGCGGAGCGGTGACGGTCGCCTCGCCGGTCGTCGCGTCGGTCAGCCCGGCCCCGGCCACCACATAGGTGCGCAGCACCTGCTGGAGCGGCCAGTGGTCGCTCTCCAGGTACAGCGAGGCGTAGAACCAGGAGTTCCAGTAGGCGACGGCGTAGAACAGGCCGACGACGGCGAGCGCGGCCTTGGACAGGGGCAGCACCACCGACACCAGCACCCGCCAGTCCCCGGCCCCGTCCAGCCGGGCGGCCTCGTACAGCTCCTCGGGGATCGACTGGAAGAAGCCGCGCAGCACGACCAGGTTGAACACGTTGACCAGGACGGGCAGGACGAGCGAGGCGTACGAGTCGAGCAGGCCGAGTTCCTTCACGAGCAGGAAGCTCGGGATCATGCCGGGCGGGAAGAGGAACGTGAACAGCACCAGCAGCAACACGGGCTTGCCGCCGAAGACGCCCGGGCGGGACAGCGCGTAGGCCAGGGTCACCGTGCAGGCGAGGCTGAGCAGGGTGCCCACGATCGTCACCCCGGCACTCACGCCCAGGGCGTGGGTGACGATGCCGCCGTCGAAGATGTCGCGGTAGGCGTCGAGCGTGGGCTCACTGGGCCACAGCACCCAGCCGCCGTTGTCGACGACCTCCTGGGTGGAGGCCAGCGAGGTCGACACGATCACCAGGAACGGCACGCACACCAGCAGCACGACCGCGGCGAGCGCGACACCCTTCGCGGCCTGCGTGAGCGGCCGGGGTTTCTCCATCCAGCCGGGACGGGCGGACGCGCTCACCTGTAGACCCCCTGTTCGCCGAGGCGGTGGGCGACCTTGTTGGCCGCGTAGACGAGCAGGGCGCCGACGAGCCCCTTGAACAGGCCCGCGGCGGCGGCGAATCCGTAGTCGCCGCCGACGATGCCCTGGTAGTAGACGAAGGTGTCGATGACCTCGGCGGTCTCCGGGCCGACCGCGTCGCGTTGCAGCAGCATCTGCTCGAAGCCGACGGAGAGGATGTCGCCGAGCCGCATGATGAGCAGCAGCACGATCACCGGGCGGATGGCGGGCAGGGTGACGTGCCAGAAGCGGCGCCAGGGCCCGGCCCCGTCGATGGCGGCGGCCTCGTACTGCTGCTCGTCGACCTGGGCGAGCGCGGCGAGGAAGATGATCGTGCCCCAGCCGGCGTCCTTCCAGACGACCTGGGCGACGACGAGCGGCTCGAAGGCGTCCGGGTTGCCGATGATGTCGACGGTGTGCAGACCGGCCCCGCTCAGGCCGCTGTTGAGCAGGCCGGTGTCCCCGAGCACCTGCTGGAAGAGCGCGACGACGATCACCCATGAGATGAAGTGCGGCAGATACGCCACCGACTGCACGAACCGGCGTACCGAGCTCCAGGTGAGGGTGTGCAGCAGCAGGGCGAGGCCGAGCGGCACCGGGAAGTAGAAGACGAGCTGAAGGACGGCGATCCAGAGGGTGTTGAGGACCGAGTCCCAGAAGGCCGTGTCCTCGAACATGCGCTGGAAGTTGCCGAGCCCCACCCAGGGGCTGCCCCACAGGCCGTCGAACGGCACGTACTCCTTGAACGCGATGATGTTGCCGGCGAGCGCGCCGTAGTGGAACAGCAGGAAGTAGGCAACGCCGGGCAGCATCAGCAGGAACAGTGAACGGCTCTGAAAACCTTTACGTTTGCGCTGCGAGCCGCCAGGGTGCCGCGGTTGTGGACTGCCCCCCTTCGTACCTGCTGGTTCCCGTAAGGCAGTTGCCACGGCTCCCCCTCACCTCGGCGTGTCCGGTGAAGGGAAGTTAAAACGTTTTCACTACCCGGTCAACACTTCTGACACAGCCCGGACTTCGGGGGAGAGGTCGTCTTCCCGGGTGGGAGCCCTACTCGGGTTCGCCGAAAACCTCTGCGGTGTGCTCCCCGAGAGCAGGCGGCGGCAGGAGGTAGCCCGTCGGTGACTCGCTCAGCGCGAAAGGGCTCGCCACCTGCCGGGCCTCCGAACCGGGCACTGCGACGATGCCCGGAAGTCCCAGCCGGTCGGCGAACGCGAAGGCTTCGTCGAGGGAGTTGACGGGCCCGGCCGGCACTCCCGCGGCCAGCAGGGCGGCGGACCAGTGGTCGGCCCCCGCCGTGCGCAGTCGTTCGCCGAGCGCCTCCCGCAACTCCGCACGGTGGGCCACCCGTTCCGGATTCGTACGGAACCGGACGTCGTCCGCGAGTTCCGGGCGATCAAGGACCCTGGTCAGCGCGACGAACTGGGCGTCGTTGCCGACCGCGAGGGCGAGCGGCCGGTCGGCCGTGGGGAAGGTCTCGTACGGTGCGATGCTCGGGTGGGCGTTGCCCATCCGCCGGGGTACGACTCCCGCGACGGCGTAGGCCGAGGACTGGTTCACCATCGCCGAGAGCAACGAGCTGAGCAGGTTCACCTCGACGCGCTGCCCCCGGCCGGTGGTGTCCCGGTGCCGCAGGGCCGCCATGATCCCGAGTGCCGCGTGCAGCCCCGTGATCACGTCGACCAGGGCCACACCCGCCTTCATCGGTTCACCAGCCGGCTCCCCGGTGACACTCATGAGTCCGCCGACCGCCTGGACGAGGAGGTCGTAGCCGGGGATCGCCGCCCCGTCACCGGTGCCGAAACCGCTGATCGAGCAGTAGACCAGCCCAGGGTGACGGGCCTTCAGGTCCTCGTATCCGAGACCGAGCCGTTCCATGGTTCCGGGCCGGAAGTTCTCCAGCAGCACATCCGACTCGGCGACGAGGGCGCGGGCCCGCTCCCGGTCGGCCTCGGCCGACAGGTCCAGGGCGACGGACCGCTTGTTGCGGTTGACGCCCAGGAAGTAGGTGGAGGTCCCGTGCTCGTCGGCCGGCGGACGCCACTGCCGGGTCTCGTCGCCCGCCCCCGGGCGCTCGACCTTCACCACGTCGGCGCCGAGATCGGCGAGCAGCATGGTCGCGTACGGTCCGGCGAGGACCCGGGAGAAGTCCGCGATGCGCAGCCCGTGCAGGGCGCCACGCTCCATGTCCACGCCTGCCTCCAGGTGATCGTCGCTGCGCGTCGTTACGGGCCCCGGGCATCACCCTCTCATCACCACCCCTCTTGACGCGTCAATGACAACGGTGGCTTGATGTGGTGGGAGCGCTCCCACCTCACCAGGGAAGGGACCCACCATGCACAGAACCCGCCGCCCGTCCCCGCACTTACGGATCGTCCCGCTACTCGGCCTGCTGGCCGCCCTGCTCCTCCCCCTCGGTGTCACCCTCGCGCCCCGGGCCGCGGCCGCTCCGGCGGCGAACCCCGTGCGCATCATGCCGCTCGGCGACTCGATCACCGGCTCGCCGGGCTGCTGGCGTGCGGTGCTGTGGAACCGGCTGGTGAACAGCGGCTACACGGACATCGACTTCGTCGGCACCCTTCCGCCGCAGGGCTGCGGGCAGGCGCACGACGGCGACAACGAGGGGCACGGCGGTGAGCTGGTGACCAACGTGGCCGACCAGAACCTGCTGCCGGGACGGCTCGCCGCCACCCGTCCGGACATCGTTGTCATGCACTTCGGCACGAACGACGTGTGGAGCGGCATCGCCCCCGACCGCATCCTCGCCGCGTACACCAGACTGGTGACGCAGATGAGGGCGTCCGATCCGGACATGCGGATCCTCGTCGCACAGCTCATCCCCATGAATCCGAGCAGTTGCGCGGCCTGTGCCCAGCGCGTCGTCGAGTTCAACGCGCGGATTCCCGACTGGGCCCGGGCGACCGGCACGGAACGCTCCCCGGTCACGGTGGTCGACCAGTGGACGGGCTTCAGCACCGCCACCGACACCTACGACGGTGTGCACCCCAACGCCTCCGGCGACGACAAGATCGCCGCCCGCTGGTACCCGGCCCTGGCGGCAGCCCTCGACGCGGGCGTCCCGCAGGACCCGGGCGACCCGGGTGACCCGGGGGAACCCGCCGCCTGCACGGCGCGCTTCCGGGCCGTCTCCGGCTGGCAGGGCGGCTACCAGGGTGAGGTGACGGTGACGAACACGTCCGCATCCGCCGCCTCGGGCTGGACCGCGACCGTCGTACCGGCGCACGGCGCCCGCCTCACCCAACTCTGGAACGGCACCCTCACCGTGGCCGCCGACGGCACGGCCACCGTCACGAACGCGGCGTGGAACGGCGCGCTCGCGCCCGGCGCGAGCGCCACGTTCGGCTTCGTCGCCACCACCCCGGCAACGGCGGGCACGCCGGCGGCGACCGTCACGTGCACGGCGACGGCCGCCGGCTGACCTCCGGCACCGCGGACCAGGACCGACCGGCGACTGCTCGCCACCCCTACCGACCGGCGCTGCCCACCACCCCTCCCAAGGACGGACGCACTTCACCGCACAGGCCCCACCCCGACCCCCACCTCTGGAGCCGCCATGAGACCCCGCACCGCCCCCGCCCCACGCCTGGCCACCGTGGCCGTCGCCCTCCTCGGCCTCCTGCTCTCCTTGCTCTCCCTCGGCACACCGGCACACGCGGCGGCCACCGGCCTCCGTATCGAGAACGGCCGGCTGCTGGAAGCCTCCGGGAACGACTTCGTGATGCGCGGCGTCAACCACGCCCACACCTGGTACCCGGGCGAGACCCAGTCACTGGCCGACATCAAGGCACTGGGCGCCAACACGGTCCGCGTCGTCCTCTCCGACGGCCACCGCTGGACCAAGAACAGCGCGCAGGACGTGGCGGGCGTCATCGCCCAGTGCAAGGCCAACCGGCTCATCTGTGTGCTGGAGGTGCACGACACCACCGGCTACGGCGAGGAGGCCGCCGCCGGGACCCTCGACCACGCGGCCGACTACTGGATCGGCCTGAAAGAGGTGCTCGCCGGCCAGGAGGACTACGTCGTCATCAACATCGGCAACGAGCCCTGGGGCAACACGAATCCCGCGGGCTGGACCGATCCCACCATCGCCGCCGTCAAGAAACTGCGCAACGCCGGATTCACGCACACGATCATGGTGGACGCGCCCAACTGGGGCCAGGACTGGCAGGGTGTCATGCGCGCCAACGCCCGGTCCGTCTACGACGCCGACTCCACCGGCAACCTGATCTTCTCGATCCACATGTACAGCGTCTACGACACCGCCCAGGAGATCACCGACTACCTGAACGCCTTCGTCAACGCGAAACTGCCCATCCTCATCGGCGAGTTCGGAGGCCCGGCCGACCAGTACGGCGACCCGGACGAGGACACCATGATGGCCGTCGCCCAGCAGCTGAAACTCGGCTGGCTGGCCTGGTCCTGGAGCGGCAACACGGACCCGGTGCTCGACCTGGCGATCGACTTCGACCGCTCCCGGCTCAGCTCCTGGGGGGAGCGCGTCTTCCACGGCGCCAACGGCATCGCCGCCACCTCGAAGGAAGCCACCGTCTACTCCCCGGGCGGCGCGGACACCACTCCCCCGACGGCTCCCGGCGCACCGAGCGCCTCCGGGGTGACCTCCTCCTCCGTCAACCTGAAGTGGGCGGCCTCGACCGATGCGACCGGCGTGACCGGTTACGACGTGGTGCGGGTCAACGGCGGCACCGAGACGGCCGTGACATCCACGACCACCACGACCGCCACCCTGACCGGCCTGTCCCCCGCCACCTCCTACACGTTCGCGGTCTACGCCCGTGATGCCGCCGGCAACCGCTCGCCCCGCTCGGCGACGGTGACGGTCACGACGTCCTCCGGCGGTTCGACATCCACCTGCGGGGTCGGTTACCGGGTGACGAGCAGCTGGCCCGGTGGCTTCCAGGGCGAGATCGTCCTCCGCAACACCGGCACGTCCGCGATCAACGGCTGGACGCTGCGCTGGACCTTCCCCGACAGCCAGCGCATCACCAATCTCTGGGGCGGCACGGCCACGCAGAGCGGCTCCGAGGTGAGCGTCACGTCCGCCCCGTACACCGCGAACATCCCGGCGGCGGGCTCGGTCACCCTCGGCTTCACGGCCGGCCGGGCGGCCACGAACCCCAGCCCGACGGCCTTCACCCTCAACGGCACGGCCTGCTCGGTGAGCTGACCGCGCCCCGTGCGACCGTACCGCCGGGCTCTGCGCCTTCCGGGCCCGGCGGCACCGTCGCCTTCGGTGTGATCCGCGCTACACCCACCTGGAAAGCGGTTTACACCACTCCGCAGTGGTCAGGCGGCGGGGATGTCGCACCGGCACCCCCTGGCCGTATCTCCGGCGAGACGCGTACGCACCCGCCCCGGTTCCCCCCACTTCGCGCGGGAGTTCCGATGAGCGAGGACACCCTGCGCATGCGCGCGGTGGCGACGGGCGGGGCCGAGGGCAAGGAATCGCCCGCGACGGCCGCCACGCCGAAACCGGCCGGGCAGCGTGACGCCTTCTTCGACAACGCCAAATACCTGGCGATCGTGCTGGTGGCCATGGGGCACTCCTGGGAGCCGTTGCGGGACGGCAGCCGGGCGGCCGGTGCGCTCTACATGGTCGTGTACGCCTTCCACATGCCGGCGTTCATCATCATCTCCGGCTACTTCTCGCGCTCCTTCGACGCGAGCCCGGGACGCATCAGGCGTCTGGTCACCGGGCTGGCCGTGCCGTACGTCGTCTTCGAGACGGCGTACACCCTCTTCACCCGGTGGACCGACCAGGAGCCGGACCGGCCGGTCAGTCTGCTGGACCCGCTGTACCTGACCTGGTTCCTGGCGGCGCTGTTCGTCTGGCGGCTGACCACGCCGATCTGGCAGCGCGTGCGGTGGCCGCTGCCGCTGGCCCTGGCCGTCGCGATGCTGGCGACGCTCTCGCCGTCCATCGGCAACGACCTCGACCTGCAACGCGCCCTGCAGTTCCTGCCGTACTTCGTGTTCGGTCTGCTGCTGCGGCCGGAACACTTCCAGCTGGTGCGCCGGCGCGCGGCACGGATCCTGGCCGTGCCGGTCTTCGCCGGTGCGCTCGTGGTGGCCTACTGGGCGGTGCCGCGAATGTCCGGCGCCTGGTTCTACCACCGCGACAGCGCCGAGGAACTCGCGGCGCCCGCCTGGTACGGGCCCGTGATGACCCTGGTGACCTTCGGCTGTTCGCTGGTGCTGGTGGCCTGCTTCCTGGCCTGGGTGCCGGGCCGCCGGACCTGGTTCACCGCGTTGGGCGCGGGCACGCTGTACGGCTATCTGCTGCACGGCTTCGTCGCCCAGGGCTCCAAGTTCTGGGGCTGGTACGAGCCGGCGTGGGTCCACCGGCCGCTGGGCGAGATCCTGGTGACGGTGTGCGCCGCGGTGCTGGTGACGGCGCTGTGCACGCCGCCGGTGCGGCGGCTGTTCCGCCCGGTGATGGAGCCGGAGATGGCGTGGGCGTTCCGCCGGGACGCGCACGATCAGGCGCGGCAGCGCGGCGCCGTACGCGCCTGACGACAAGCGCCTACCCGTCGTCCCGTGTGAGCCGGATCAGCAGGACGCCGGGGGTGCGCGGCACGGTCACCGTCAGCCCGTCCCCGTCCCACACCGCCCGGCCGGCATCCGCCGACGACGGGTGCAGAACGTCCGCGCGGATGGTCCGGCCCGCCAGGTGCCGGACGGGAACACGGTGTTCGGCGGGGCCGCCGCGGCGCCAGACCGAGAGGTACGCCGTACGGTCACCGGGGACCCGCAGGCCCAGCGCCAGCCACTCGTCGCTCCAGCCGGGCAGGCCGAGCGGCCAGAACGGCAGGGCCCGCGCGAGGTCCGCGCGGATCGACTTGTAGACCGCCACCGCGTCCCGTACGAGGGCCAGCTGGTGTTCCGGCATGTGGTTCAGATGGCCGGAGAGGTGGATGCGGCCGAGCAGCGCCCCGCCGAGGGTCGTGGTGATCAGGTCGTCGTCGAACTCCGGCTGGGGGTAGGCCCAGACGGCGCCCTGCTCGGGCGGGACCGCGGTCGGCGCGGCGGCGGCGATGGGCGGGTAGCGCAGCGGGTCCTGCTGGTCGCTGGTGGACTGGAGCTGGGCGACGGCCAGGGTGGCGCCGTCCATGCGCATGCCGCCCGAGGCACAGTTCTCGACGACCAGGCCGGGGTGGCGGTCCAGGACGCCGGACAGCCAGTCCAGATAAGCGTGGGCATGGCCGAGGAGCCCCGCTCCGGGTGCCAGGTCGCCGGGGGCCCGGGTACCCGGATCGACCACGATGTTGTAGTCCAGCTTGAGGTAGCCCACGCCCCAGTCGCCGACGATCCGGTCGACCGTCTTGTCGAGGTGGGCGCGGGCGGCCGGGTGCCGCAGGTCGAGCTGGTGACGGCCTTGTTCGGTCAGGCGTATGCCGTCGCGCTGGAAGAACGCCTCGGCTGGCAGCTCGGCCGCGACGGGGCTGCGTACCCCGACGACCTCCGGCTCCAGCCACAGTCCGGGCACCATCCCCCGCTCCCGGATGCGGTCCAGGACGGCCTGGATGCCGCCGTCGGGGAACCGGCGCGGCGAGGGCTGCCATGCGCCGACGCTGTCCCACCAGCCCCGGGTGTCGTCGTCGTACCAGCCCGAGTCGATGCAGAAGTACTCCGCGCCCGCGTCGGCGGCGGCGTCGATCAGCGGCAGCAGTTTCGCCGTGGTGGGGTCACCCATGAGGGTGTTCATGTAGTCGTTGAAGACGACGGGGAGGGCGGTGTGGTCCGGATGCGGACGGCGGATCGCCCGGCGGTAGGAGGTCAGGGCGCCCATCGCCTCGTCGAGGCCGGAGCCGAGTGCCAGGGCCCCGGGCACGGTGGTGAACTCCTCGCCCGGTTCGAGGCGGATCCGCCACTGGTGTTCCGCGTCCGAGGGGCCGTTCAGCGCGAGGTACGTGCCGTGGGCGCGTTCACCGAGGTCCCAGCGCCAGCCGGCCGGGGACTCGATCTGCCAGACCCAGGCCCGGTCACCGTCCCGCTCGGTCAGCGCGCCCATGGCGAGATGCCCGTCGGTGGGCCAGCTGCCGCGGCCGGTGAGGGCGAGCGCGGCGCGGCTGTCGTGCTCGTGGACGGCCACGTGGATGTCGGCGACGGCGGCACGCAGTGGCTCGGTGTACCAGCGGCATTCGGCGAGCCAGTCGTTGCGGGCCCGGTGGACGTCGAGGGTGTCCGGGGCGGGCAGGCCCCCGAGCAGGAGGCTGCTGACGGACTGGACGACCAGGGGGCCGGGGCCGTCGTTGCGGAGCCGGACGCGGGAGCGGAGGACGGGCAGTCCGGTGGGTGAGGTCAGTTCGGCGAACGCGGTCAGCCCGGTGGCCGGGTCGTGGAGTTCGACGGTGAGCCGTTCCCAGCCGTCGCGTCCGCCCGTGCGGTGAGACCGGTAGGCGAGCCGGGTACCGAAGGCGGTGCCGGTGAAGCGCGGGCCGGACCAGCCGCTGCCGTGGCCGAGCGCGGTGAGTTCCACGAGTGGGAGGGCGGACTCTGGGCCGGCGTGGCCGTCGGCGGGCCGCTCGTCGCCGGGGTGGGCCAGCCGGGTCAGCCGCAGGGTCCCGTCGGCTGCGACCGTGAATCCGGCCCGCAGGGCTTCGTGCCCCCAAGTGAACTGGTCCTGCCGCTGGTTGGAGGCCATGTGCGCCGCTTCCGCCGTGCCGGTCAAGGTGCTCCCCCTCCTGGCCCCGCCCCGTCCCCGGGAACGCGGGTCCGCGTGAATCCCTCGTTACGGTCTCTTGACGACCCAAGTGTGACCGGTCACAATCCTCGCATGAATGTGACCGGTCACACAAGGCGCCCGGCGAGCATCAGGGACGTCGCCGGCGCCGCGGGCGTCTCGTACCAGACGGTCTCGCGGGTGATCAACGGCCATCCCAGCGTTCGGCCGTCCACCCGGGAGCGGGTGCTCGCCGCCATCGACGAGCTGGGCTTCCGCCGCAACGCGACCGCCCTCGCCCTGGCCAGCGGACGCAACCGTGCCGTGACCGTGCTGACCGCGAACACCACCCACTACGGCTACGCCTCGATCCTCCAGGGCATCGAGGAGTCCGCCCGGGCCGCGTCGTACTCGGTCGGGATCGGGGTGCTGGAATCCGCTGAGGACCCGGCCGTCAGCGCCGAGGTGCAGCGCGCGGCTGACGCGGGCGGCGGCATCATCGTGATCGCCTACGATCCGGCCGGTGTCCGGGCGCTCGGAGCGGTGCCCGCCGGACTGCCGGTCGTGGGTGTGGTGGAGACACCGGCGAGCCCGCCCGGCGGCGACCGCCCGTGGGTGTGGGCCGACGACCGCGAGGCCGCCTACCAGGCGACCCGCCACCTGCTCTCCCTGGGCCACGAGACCGTGCACTACGTCGCCATCCCGTCGAGCACCCGGCGCACCAGCGCCCGCACCAGCGGCTGGCGGCAGGCGCTGAAGGAGGCCGGCGCCCGCGAGCCCCGCCCCGTGCAGGGCAGTTGGGGGCCGGCGGGCGGTCACGCGGCCGGGCTGAAGCTCGCGAAGGACCCGTCCGCCACGGCGATCCTCTGCGGCAACGACGATCTCGCCCTCGGTGTGCTGCGCGCCCTGCACGAGACCGGCCGCTCGGTGCCGGGCGAGGTCAGCGTGGCCGGCTTCGACGACGCCCCCCACTCCGCCTTCCTCACGCCGTCCCTGACGACCGTGCGCCTGGACTTCACCGGCCTCGGACGGGCCGCGTTCGCCCTGCTGCACGGCGCACTGGAGGAGTCCGCTCCGGTCGCCCCGCATCCCGTGTCCGTTCCGGAACTGGTGGTGCGGGAGAGCTCGGGGCCACCGCCCGCCTGAACCGTCCCTCCCAAGAGTCCTGTCGAGCCCAGCAGTTGTGAGTCCCGCTTCCCGAACCGAACCGCCTGCTCCGAAAGGCACGAGATGAAGAGAAGAGCTCTCCCCGCCCTGGCGCTGATATGTGCCGCCGGACTGGCGGCCACCGCGTGCAGCGACCCGACCGCCGGGGACTCCGGTTCGGGCGGTTCGGACGCCAAGCGGACGGCGGTCGACCCGACCGCCCGGCTGGACGGCGTGAAGCTGACCATGTGGACCGCGCAGAACACGGTCAACGCGCCCAAGCAGGTCATCGACGCCTTCGAGAAGGCCACCGGCGCCGAGGTCGACACCCAGGCGATCCCGGACCTCTACGAGCAGAACGTGCCGACCAAGCTCGCCTCCGGCGACCGCCCGGACCTGATGTTCTGGCAGCCGTCCGTCTCCACCCTGCCGTTCGTCCAGCCGAAGCAGAACCTGCTCACCCTGGACGGGGAACCGTGGGAGGCCAAGCTCGGCGACACCGAGCGGACCCTCGGCGTCATCGACGGCAAGCGCTACGCGGCCATCGTCACCAGCCCCGCCATGCTCGGCGTCTACTACAACAAGGACGTCTTCAAGAAGGCGGGACTGACCGAGAAGGACTTCCCCAAGTCCTACGACGAACTGCTCGCCCTCGGCCACAAGGTCGTCGACAAGACCGACGCGGCCGCCTTCTACGAGGCCGGCGGCGACAAGTGGCCCCTGCAGTGGCAGATGCAGATCCAGCTCACCGACCTCGACCGGCAGTGGTGGGCCGATCTGAACCGGAACAAGAAGAAGTGGACCGACCCGGTCGTCGTCGGCGCGATCAAGAAGTACAAGGACAAGCTGCTCGACGCCGGGCTGGCCCAGAAGAACTACCGCACGGGCACCTTCACCGGGCAGGCCGACGCGCTGTGGAAGGGCGAGGCCGGCATGGTCCTCAACGTCACCTCCTTCCAGAGCCAGTTGCAGGCCAAGTACTCCACCGCCGAGATCGACAAGAAGATCGGCTGGTTCCCCGTCGCCAACTCCTCGGCGACCGGCCTGTACTCGCCCGACCAGACCAACGGTGTGGTCGCCTTCAAGACCGGTGACGAGAAGCGGCAGAACGCGGCCCGGCAGTTCCTCGCCTTCTGGCTGGGACCGGACTACGCCGACTACATCAAGGCGATGAAGATCCCGTCCGTGCAGCCGTCCGTGCCCACCCCCGACGGGCTGCCCGAGACGTCCAAGGACCAGGTGGCGGCCCTGCCGAAGGCCATCGGCGTGTTCCAGGCCAAGGCGATCGTCGCCCCCGACACGCACCTCTACCTGGCCGACATGATCTTCGGCAAGAAGAGCCCGCAGCAGGTCGCGCAGGCGATCCAGGACCAGTTCGCCCAGGTGGCCAAGGCCCAGGGCGCACCCGGGTTCTGACCATGGCGGACACGGTCGTACGTACGCGTAAGCAGCCTGCTGCACAGGGCACACCGAAGGGCGTGGGACGGCTTCCGCGCGCCGCCGTGCACCACCCCTGGTGGTTCGCGCTGCCGGCGATCGTGGTCTTCGCGGCCTTCTTCCTGGTGCCGAACCTGCTCAACTTCTACTACCCGTTCACCGACTGGTCCTCGTACCACGCGGACATCGCCTTCACGGGCCTGGACAACTTCAAGACGATCGCCGAGGACGGCTCGCTGCTGCGCGCGATCCGCACGACGCTGGTGTACGCGCTGCTGGCGGCGCTCTTCCAGAACGGCTTCGGACTCGTGCTGGCGCTGCTGCTGGAGGACGACAGCCGCTTCAACCGGTTCTTCCGCGCGGTGTTCTTCCTGCCGGTGCTGATCTCGGCACTCGCGACCGGTTACGTCTTCCAGGCGCTGCTCGACCAGGACGGAGCCCTCAACTCCATCCTCGGTACGGACGTTCCGTGGCTGGGCTCGACGACCTGGACGCTGGTGATCGTCACCCTCATCCACGGCTGGAAGTGGATGGGCCTGGCCATGCTGATCTATCTGGCGGGGCTGAAGGGCATCCCGTCGGACATGCTCGAGGCCGCCCGGATGGACGGTGCGGGGCCCTGGCGGACGTTCTGGTCGGTGCGCTGGCCGATGCTGGCGCCGGCCGTCACCTTCAACGTCACCACGGCGCTGATCGGTTCGATGAACACCTTCGACATCGTGCAGGCCACGACCGGCGGCGGCCCCGCGGCCTCCACCGAGGTCTTCAACATCTACATGTTCCGGATCTTCGGCCAGGGCCTGTACGCCCAGGCCTCCGCGATGAGCCTCGTGCTGTTCCTGGTGGTGGTCGCGGTGGCGATCCCGCTGGTCGTGGGGCTCCGGCGAAGGGAGCAGACGCTGTGACCGCGGTGTGGCGGTACGGCCGCCCTTCGCTCGTCGTCCTGCTGGCGGCCCTGGCGGTCGGTGTGCCGCTCTGGCTGGTCGCCGTCACCTCGGCCAAGCCGCAGGCGGAGGCCATCAGGCCGAACCTGGACCTGCCCCGGCACTGGCAGCCCGCGACGAACTACGCGGACGCCGTCAGCGAGGGCGAGATGCTGCGCGGGTTCTTCAACTCGCTGCTCGTCGTGGTGCCTTCGGTGGTCCTGGTGCTGATCCTGGGCGCGGGTGCGGCCTGGGTCTTCGCGCGGCGGAAGTCGAAGCTGGTCTCGGCGGCGTACGCGCTGTGCATCAGCGGACTGCTGCTGCCGCCCGCGGTCATCACCATCGTGATGGAGCTGCGGCAGCTCGGCCTGGCGAACACCCGGCCCGGCATGATCGCGGTCTACACCGGGATGTACCTGTCGACGTCGATCTTCTTCATGACCGGCTTCATCCGTGCCATCCCCATGGAGCTGGAGGAGGCGGCCCGGATGGACGGGGCGACGCCGGCCCGGATCTTCTGGCGGATCGTCCTGCCACTGCTCCGGCCGGTGATCGCCACCGCGACGATCATGGTGATGCTCTACGCCTGGAGCGACGTCTTCTACGCGTTCTTCGTCCTCGGCGGCGGAGACCGGGCGACCCTGCCGCTCAACCTCTACCAGGTCGCCAGCGCCCAGCTCTACCTGAACAACTGGCATCTCGTCTTCGCGTACGTCGTGGTGATGAGCCTGCCCATGGTCGCCGTGTTCCTCGTCGGCCAGCGAAAGATCGTGTCCGGAATCACCAGTGGAGCCGTCAAGTGACTGGAGGTCCAGCAGCGTGATCACCCCCGCCCGCCCCAGATCCCGAACAAGAACCGCCCTGATCACAGCACTACTTGGAGCAGCCGCCATGGCAGGCACCCTTCCCGCGGCCGGCCCCGCGGCCGCGGCCGGCCCGCAACGCCTCACCGTCGACCTCAAATCCTCCGAGGGCCCGGTGATGCTGGGCGCCAACGGCTCCCTGTACGGGCTCAGCGACGACGGGGTGCCCAGTGACGCCGCGATGGAGCCCCTGAAGATCACCAGCATCTCGCAGAAGCCGGAGGGCGGCGCCCAGCACCCCAACGGCGACGCGCTCACCGTCTCCAAGTCGTTCTTCCGCAGCGGCGGCGGCGAGATCAACGTGATGATGCAGGACATCTACGCCAAGTGGCCGTACGAGGACCTCGGCATCGACGACTACCTCCCCAAGGTCGACAAGATCGTCAAGGAGGTCTCGGCCGACCCGAACAGCGACCGCTTCGTCTTCATCCCGTTCAACGAGCCCGACCAGATCTGGTACAAGCTCGGCGTCGAGGACCAGACCCAGTACGAGAAGAACCGCGACCGGTTCTTCAAGGACTGGAAGACGGTGTACCAGCGGATCCGGGCGATCGACCCGGACGCGCGGATCGCCGGACCGAACGAAGCGGCGTACCACACGCGCCTGCTGAAGGACTTCCTCGCCTTCGCCAAGCGGGAGGACGTGCTGCCGCAGGTGATGACCTGGCACGAGCTGGGCTCCGGTTCCCTGCGCGACTTCCAGGCGCACTACGACGACTACCGCAAGCTGGAGCGCGAGGCGGGCATCGCCCCGCTGAAAATCAATATCGACGAGTACGCCAACCGCCGCGACCTGTCCGTGCCCGGCCAGCTCGTGCAGTGGGTGTCCATGTTCGAGCGCAACAAGGTGTACGCCAACATGGCGTACTGGGACGCCGCCGGCAATCTCAGCGGCCAGGTGGTGCGGTCCAACATCCCCAACGGCGGCTGGTGGCTGTTCCGCTGGTACGCGGGCCTGACCGGCGACACCATGAAGGTGACGCCGCCGCAGCCGAACACCGTCGACACCCTGCAGGGAGTCGCCTCCCTCGACACCTCGCGCCGCCAGGCGCAGGTGCTGCTCGGCGGCTCCGCCGGTGACTCGGACGTGGTCGTGCGGAACGTGCCCCGGTCCGTTTTCGGCCGCACGGTCACCGCGACCGTCGCCGAGGCGGCCTGGTCCGGGTACGAGGGGCAGCACGCGGCGCCTCAGGTCCTCGCGCGCACCAAGGTGAAGGTGGCGGACGACGGTTCGGTGACCGTCCCGCTGCGCGGCCTGCACAAGATGTCGGCGTACCGGGTCGTCCTCACCCCCGGCGGCTCGGGCACCCCGGCCGCGGCCTCCGTCCCCTGGTCGGCGTCGTACGAGGCCGAGAACGCGGCCATCACGGACGGCAAGGTCTACACCCAGGGCACGGTCCAGAACGCCAACGGCTACGCAGCCTCCGGCACCCAGGACGTCGGTTCCCTCAACCAGCCCGGCAGCAAGGTCGCGTTCACGGTGTCGGTGCCGAAGGACGGCGCGTACGACCTGGCGGTCCTGTACGGCAACCAGTCCGGCGGCCCCGCCACGCAGAAGCTGATCGTCGACGGCGGCGACCCGGTGGCGGTCACCTACCCCTCCACCGAGAACTGGACGTACCGCGCCAAGAAAGACGTCACCGTCCAGCTGAAGGCCGGGACGCACCAGGTGGTCCTGGCCAAGGGCGACGCCGAGGTGACGCTCGACCGTATCGATCTGACCGCGCGCACGGGCCCGCCCGCCGCGTCGTACGAGGCCACGCTGGCGGACATCAGCGGCAAGCCGTCGTACGACTACTCGTCGTCGGCCGGGGTGGGCACGGGTGCCCTGGTCCTGCGTTCCGGTGACAAGGCGGTGTTCGACGTCTACGCCCCGCGCGACGGCTACTTCACGGTGGTGCCGAGGACCTCGGCGGCGGTGAAGCTGTCGCTGCACGGGCAGACGGTCACAGCGGCGCCCGGGCGGCCGCTGCGGCTCTATCTGGTCGCGGGCAACAACCGGATCGCGATGACATCGGGCCACGCCGCCGTCCGCTCCCTGGACGTCTCCGGCGAGGGCTCGGCCGCCGGCACCCTCTCCTACGAGGGCGCCTCGGCCGAACTCGCGGGCGGTGCCGAGCTCGTGGACTCCCCGCACGCCTCCGCCGGCTCGTACATCGGCCGGCTCGGCAACAGTGCCGCCAGCACGGCCGGGTTCACGGTGGACGCGCCGAGGTCCGGGCGCTACCTGCTGGTCGTCCACTACGCCCACAACGACCGCCGGGACAACGGCCACGCCTACAACACGGACATCATGTCCCGTACGGCGGACGTCACCGTCGGCAAGGCGGCTCCGCAGAAGATCACCTTCAAGAACACCTGGAGCTGGGACGACTACTGGACCGTCGGCGTCCCGGTCGACCTGGCGAAGGGCGCGAACAAGGTGACGTTCGGCAACGCGAGCGCCTGGGCGCCGAACATCGACCGGATCGAGCTGGGCCGGGTCGTGGGCTGAGCCGTGGGGTGACCGTGGACGGTTGCGGAGGAGTGGGATGTGCTCCTCCGCAACCACGGCACCAGGACGCACCGTCTGTTGTCATGGCTGCCGCACGACAGGCGGCCTTGGCGACGGCCCGACCCGGGCCACGACAAGGGGGAGTTCCATGCGCAGGAAGCTCGGTTCGATCCTGGCGGCGACGGTTCTGGCGACCGGCCTGGGCGTCGCGATGGCACCCGGCGCGTCCGCCGCGGACAACTGCTGGGCGGACGGGGACGGCATCCGCTCCTGGTGCCGCAACGTGTCCGGTGCACCGGTGTACGGCTCCATAGGCAACAACCACATCTACCCGGACCCGACGACGGTGGTCGGTTACATGTACTCCAACCCCAGCTGGTTCTACTGCAAGCTGGACGGCCAGGCCTGGGTGGGTGGCCCCCATCCGACCCGCTGGCTGCTGACGGTGGCCGACAACGGGAAGCTGGGCTGGATGAAGGACACCGCGATCTACAGCGAGACCAACCCCGTCCGCAACTGCTGACGTGATGTCAGCGCGCCGGGTGCCGCAGTCCGCCGAGGAGGCGGGCTGCGGCACCGCCGTGTCGCGGGGCTCTCACTCGTACCAGTAGGCGGCCCGGATCCCTTCGTTCGTGCCGGTCCACCACGCCCAGGGCCGTACGCACCGTAGCAACATGAACACGAAGAGGCATCAGCGCGAAGTGGGCAGCCAGAGCGCGGTGTACCCCCGCGATGCAGACACGGGGTCGCCGGCCACCGGGGCGTGCCGCTCGCATTTCGGCCAACTCCTGGCGCGCGAGCGCCCCGTGCGGTCTCCACCCTTCTGCACCCCCTATGCTTCTACATGCTTGTAGAAGACAGCACACGCACATGAAGGAGTGGACGCCACCATGGTGTTCAAACGACTGCTCGGCGCGCTCGGTGTGGGCGGCCCCACGGTCGACACGATCCTCGACCCGGCTCCCGCCCGGCCCGGCGGCAAGCTCACCGGTCAGGTCCGGCTGCAGGGCGGCAACGCCGACTTCGAGATCGAGCACATCACCCTGGAGCTGGTGGCCCGGGTCGAGGCCGAGCACGAGGGTGGTGAGAGCGAGGGCGCCGTCGCCTTCGACCGCTTCACCGTCGGCGGGGGCTTCCGGCTGGCCGAGGGCGAGCAGCGCGATGTGCCGTTCAGTGTGACCCTGCCGTGGGAGACGCCGGTCACCGAACTGCACGGCCAGGGTCTGGGCATCGTGCTCGGCGTGCGCACCGAGCTGTCGGTGGCGGGCGCGAAGGACAAGGGCGACCTGGACCAGCTGAACGTGGCGCCGCTACCGGTGCAGGAGGCCGTGCTCGAAGCCCTCGGCGGGCTCGGGTTCGGTTTCCGGTCGGCGGACCTCGAGTACGGCCGCATCGGCGGCACCGGCCAGCGGTTGCCCTTCTACCAGGAGATCGAGCTCGTCCCCTCGCCCCAGTACGCGCAGCAGGTCAACGAGATCGAGCTGACGTTCCTCGCGAACCCGGGCGGTACGGAGGTGGTGCTGGAGGCGGACAAGCGCGGCGGCTTCCTCTCCTCCGGTCACGACGCCCTCACCCGGTTCAGCGTCTCCCCCGAGGGCGTCGAGCACCAGGACTGGCCCGCGATCGTCGAAGGCTGGATCCGGCAACTGGTCGAGCACCGGGCGTCGTACGGCTTCCCGGCGGGCTACGGCTCCCCCGCCGCGTTCGGCCAGGGCGGCCAGGGCGGCCAGGGTCACGGCCACGACGGGCATCACCCTGACGGCCACCGCTCGGGCCCCGGCACGGGCACCGCCGTCGCCGCCGGCGCGGCCGGGCTCGCGATGGGTGTCGTCGGCGGCATGGTCGCGGGGGAAGTCGTCGACGAGGTGGGGGACTTCTTCGAGGGCGACGAGGAAGAGGAGGGCTGAGACCGGGCGTTGGGGCGGGCGCGCGCTCGTTCGCCAGTGCTCTGAGCAGGCTCCCGGCATGTCTGGCCCGACGTTGGTGATCGAGTTGGCGGAGCCGCTCTCCCGGCTGCGCTGTGGGAGTCCCGAGGTCCGGCTCCCCGGCGCGGCGATTCGCCCGTTCCGGTTACCCGGGCCGGGTCCGCGTTCTACTCTGCTGCGGTGGAAACGGGGCTGCGGGAGGGGAACAACGCCGCCGACGGCACACGCGTCGTCCTGGCAGCCGGCGTGCCGTTGGATCCGGTGCGACATGAAGGCCCGCCGCCCCTGGACGGTGGACTCGATCCGCTCGACGAGGCGCCGGAGCACTCGGCGGCCGTGGCCGAGGCCCTCGCGGCGTTCGGCTACCGCGCCTTGCCGTCCGGCGGGGACGGCGAAGCCCCCGAACTGCCGGTGCGGCTGCGCGCGGCCGTGAAGTCGGGGGCGGACATCCTCGTGGTGCACATCGCGGCCCACGGTCTCCTCGCCCGCGCGGGCAGCGGCAGCCTGTACGTCGTCGGGCCGGACGGCGAAGCCGTGGATGAGGCGGTGGACCAGTGGATCTCGCTGATCGAGGACCACCCGCGCGCGGACCGCCCCCTCACCCTCTTCCTCCTCGACCTCTGCTACTCCGGCACGTCCGCCGTGCTGCCGTGGCACCAGCGGCTCGAGACAGGCGAGCGCCGCGCCTGGGTGATCGCGGCCAGCGGGCCCGACGAGCCGGCATTCGACTTCCGGCTCAGCCGCGCCATCGCCATGGTGCTGCGCAGGTACCAGGAGGCGACCCTGCGGGTGGACCCGTCCCAGCGGTTCATCCCGCTGCCGGCGGTGGCCCGGGAGATCAGCCGCGTCGTCGCCGAGATGAACCTGACCGACGGCATGGACCAGCGGGTGACCACCAGCCGGGTACCGTTCGCGGACCAGTTGGACCACCTGCCGTTCTTCCCCAACCCGCTGTACGGCGGCCGCGGCCCCCGCGAGCAGATGGCGGGTCTGGACGAAGGGACCTTCCCCCTCCTCGACGAGGGCCTGGACGTCCGTCACTTCCTGCTGCGTGCCGCAGGCTCCGAGGCGCTGAGCCAGGTGCCGGGCCGCGGATACTTCCACGGACGCGAGGCGGAGCTGGCGGACCTGTCCGCCTGGTGCAACGGCGGGGGCGGTCCACTCCGTGTGGTGACGGGCAAGCCCGGAGTGGGCAAGTCCGCACTGCTCGGCGTCCTGGTGTGCGCGGCACACCCGGGCCTGCGCGCCCGCGCCCCCGGCCTGTGGTGGCGGTTGCGGCACACGCCCGCGGCGAACGACCGGCTTGCCGTGGTGCACGCCAGGCGGCGCAGTCTGACCGAGATCGCCGAGTCGCTGGCCCGCCAGATGGGAGGTGACGTCTCCCGGTCCGCCAAGGGCTGGGGCGTGGAGCAGTTGCTCGCGCTGGCGCAGGACGGCGCCGCCCGCCCCTTCACCCTGGTCGTCGACGCGCTGGACGAGGCGGAGCGGCCGTCGGACGTCGTCTTCGCCCTGCTGATGCCGCTGCTCAACACGCGTACCCCGGACGGCCGGCCCGTTGTGCGGCTGCTGGTCGGCGCCCGTCGCGAGCCGGGCTTCGCACCGCTGCTGGCAGCCGCCCAGAAGGCAGGGGGACTGATCGACCTCGATGCCGCCGACTCCGAGGGCGTGCGCGCCTCGCTCCGCCACTACATCGGAGACCTGCTGGCCGTCGACACGCCGTACGCGGTGGTGGACGGAGCGGCCATCGGCGCGGCGTTCGCCGAGAGCCTCGCGGACGAGTTGATGCCGGCCCGGCAGCCGGACGGGCGACAGCCTCTGGGGTGGGGAGAGTTCCTCGTCGCGGGCATGTACGTCCGCCACATGCTCGACAGCCCAGTGGTCACCGACACCGACGACGCCCGTCGGCTGGCCCGTGAAGTGCCCCGCGACCTGCCCGGGTTGCTGGACCTGGAGCTGCGTCGGCCCGGCAGCCATCCGTGGCTCGGTCCGGTACTGACGGCGCTGGCCTGGGCGGAGGGCATGGGCATGCCGGAGCGGATCGTCGCACACGTCGCGGGCGCATTTGGCACGGGCGTCGGCCCGGCGCCGCTGGAGGACGTGCGCGAGGCACTCGACGCGGGACGCTTCTTCCTCCGGCAGGCCGTCGAGACCGACGGCAACACCCTGTACCGGCTGTTCCACGAGGGCCTCGCCGAGCATCTGCGCGCCCGCCCCCGGCAGGGCGGACCACAGCAGGCGCAGGCGGCGGCGACCAGCAGCCAGGCAGCGGCCGTGGTGTTGCGGAGTCTGTTGGACTCGGTGCCGGCCAGCCCCGACGGCGGACGTGTGTGGGAGGCGGCCGACCCCTACGCGTTACGGCACGCCGCCGGTCACGCACTGGCATCCGACTCAGTCGACTCGCTCCTGAACGACATGGAGTTCCTGGCGCACGGGGATCCGGCCTCCGTCGACGCCGTCCTGGGCAGTGCCCGCAGCGACTGGACGCGCCTGGTCGCGGCGGTCTACCGGGCCTCTTACGAGGTGCACCGCCCGCTCACGGCGTACCAGCGGCGGCAGATCCTTGCCGTGGACGCGGCACGCCACGCAGAGCCGGCGATGGGCGAGCGGTTGGCCCGCCCGTCCGGTTGGGCCCCGGTGTGGGCGACAGGGCGAGACGTCGCCCTGGCACTGCTGAACACCCTGCACGACGCGTCTGGCCGGTTGACCGGGGTGGCCTCGGCTTCGGTGAACGGCCGGCCGGCCGCCGTCACGGCGAGCTGGGACGAGACCGCGAAGGTGTGGGATCTGACGACGGGCCTCGCGGTCTCCACACTCATCGGCCACACCGACCGGCTGTCGGCGACCGCCGTCGCCGACGTCGCCGGACGCCCCCTCGCCGTCACGGCGAGCTGGGACGAGACCGCGAAAGTATGGGATCTGACGACGGGCCTCGCGGTCTCCACACTCATCGGCCACACCGACCGGCTGTCGGCGACCGCCGTCGCCGACGTCGCCGGACGCCCCCTCGCCGTCACGGCGAGCGCCGACGGCACAGTCCGCGTCTGGGACGCCATGGGTGGCGAGCAAATCACCGTCATCGCCCAAGGACGCACGCGGGTGACGGACGTCGCGATCACGGAACTGGACAGCCGGGCGATCCTGGTGACCGCGGACAACGGGGGCACAGCCTGGGTGTGGGACGCCGAGACCGGCGACCGACTCGGCGCCCTGCGGGGCCACAACGGCGCGCTGAGCAGCGTCGCGGTCGACCGGCTGCGCGGCGATCCGGTCATCCTGACCACGGGGTGGGACCGGACCGCGCGTATCTGGGACCCGCGCAGTGGCAGCGAGATCGCCGTGCTGCGCGGGCACCGCAACATGGTCACCGGCGCAGCCCTCACCGACTTCGACGGCCGGGCCATCGCAGTGACTAGTTCCTGGGACACTACGGCGCGGGTCTGGGACGTGGAGACGGGCGAGGCGTTCGCGACGCTCCGCGGGCACAGCGGCGCACTGACCGGCGTCGCCGTCCAGCGGGTGGGGCGCCGGCTGACGGCGGTCACCGTCGGCGGCGACTCGGACCGCACGGTGCGGATCTGGGACCTGGGCACGCGGTCCCCGGTCCGCGCCGCCACCGGCCACACCGACACGGTCACGAGCGTCGCCCTGGCCCAGGGGGACCAGCCACCGGTCGTGGTCACGGCCGGCGAGGACCATACCTCCTGCGTCTGGGACGCCCGGACGAACCGTCAGGTGGCCCAGATGAGGGGGCACACCGCCGCCGTGACGGCAGTCGCACTCGTCCGGTCAGGAGACCGGCTCTTGGCGGTGACGGGCAGCGCCGACCGGACCGCCCGTATCTGGGACACCGCGAGCGGTGCCGCCGTGGCCGTTCTCCCGGACCGCGGCTCGGCGGTGACAGGAGTAGCGACCGGCACGCTGGACGGACATCCGATCATCGCCGTGACAACCGGCAGTCCGCATCCCGTCGCCGTGATCTGGGACGTGTCGGACCTGGAGGCGGCGGAGAAACTCTGCGAGTACACCGGACACCGCGCCGCGATCACCGCGGTCGTCCTGACCCGCATCGGCACCCACGCGGTCGCGGTGACCAGCGACGTGGCCGGAACCTCCCACGTGTGGTACGTCGCCTCGGGCAGGCTTATCCAGGTGCTGCACGGGCGCAGAGGCGCGGTGTCCGCGGCCGCGGGCGCCCGGCTGGGGGGCCGGGACCTGGTGGTGACGGCGTGCAGGAACCACACCGCCTACGTGTGGGACCTGTCCTCAGGGCACTGCGTGCGGACGCTCGACGGACACACAGCGCCGCTGACCGATGTCACGACCGTCACGCTCGACGGCCTTCTCCTCGCGATCACCGCCGCGGAGGACCGGACCGTACGGGTCCACGACCTCTCCTCCGGCCGACCGCTCACCACGATCTCGCTGCCTGCCATGTGCGCTTCGGTCACGGCAGCTCCCGACGGCACGGTGGCGCTCGCGATAGGGCAGGACGTCATCGTCATCACCCTGGAAAACTGGAGGAGCGTATGAGCCGTCCCCCTTCGCTGCGGGTGGTGGGGGTACACGGGGTCGGCTACCTGGACCGGTGCCGAGCCCGGCAGGCCGTGGCCGATCAGCACGCCGCGGAGTGGGCGGAGTACCTCGCCGCCGGTGTCGGAGTCGGCACCGACGCGTTCGCCGTGGCGTTCGCCTACTACGCGCCGTTCCTGCGTCGCCCCGGTACGGTCCAGAGCGACGACGACCGGTTCGACGACCCGCTGGCCGACCAGTTGCTCAGGGAGTGGCTGGACGCCATGGGCGCGCCGGCACCGGTTGTCCAGGGAGGGCTCACGATGCCCTTGCGGCAGACCGCCGCGTGGGTGGCCCGCAAGCACAGTCTGGACGGCCGGCTCACCCGGTTGTTCATAGGCGTGTTCTTCCGGGAAGTAGCCCGATATCTGTGCTCGGCGGAGGCGCCGTGGCGCGCCGAGGCCCGCGAGGAGGTCGCCACACACGTCGCGCGCCACCGCCCTGACGTGGTCGTCGCCCATTCGCTCGGCACCCTCGTCGCCTACGAGGCGCTGCACGCGCATCCGGAACTGCAAGTCCCGCTGCTGCTGACGCTCGGCTCCCCGCTCGCGCTGCCCAAAGCGGTCTTCGAACGGCTCCTTCCACCGCCGGTCAGCGCCCGCGGCAGCCGTCCGCCCGGCGTCCACCGCTGGGTCAACATCGCCGATCCGGGGGACCCGGTCGCCATCCCGCCGCGGCTGGCCCGCTCTTTCGACGGCGTCGACCTGGACCTGACCACGACCGTGCACGGGGGTTTCGGCTTCCACCACGCCAAGAATTACCTGCGATGCGCACCCACCGCCGCGACACTGGGCCCCTTGGTGGGCCGCTAAGGGCGTGTCCGGCGCGGGGATGCCTTCACGTCTCGGCGCGGCGGACCTTACGGTTTGTGGGTTACCCAGAGCAGTTCCGCCGGCCAGCGGTGTGCCCAGTCGGGTGGGTCGGTTTCGTTGTAGCCGTTGGGTGTTCCGGGTTCGGGCCGTGGCTCGATGAGGTCGTCGATGATGAGACCCGCTCCGCGCAGGACCCTGACCCAGTCGCCGTAGGTGAGCTGATAGCTGGTCGCGCCGTCGTCTTCGGCGATGGTGTTCAGCCCGAAGTAGTCCTTCTGCAGCGTCGTGGTAACGCGGCTGGCGGCTTCGTCGTAGCAAGCTTCGAACCATGGGCTGGCGACGTTGAACACCAGGCGCCCGCCTCGGCGCAAGACGCGTGCGGCCTGGGGGACGGCCAGGTGCGGGGGCGCCCAGCTGAGCCCACCGAAGTCGCAGAACACCAGGTCGAAGCTGTCGGCGGCGAAGGGGAGTTGTTCGGCGGCGCCTTGCACCAGCGGGTAGCGGGCCGCTCCCATCGCGCGGTTCGCTGCGGCGAGTTGGGCTTCGGACAGGTCGAGCCCGACCACGGTGGCGCCCTCGGCGGCGAGCGCCCTGGACCACTGGCCGGCGCCGCAGCCGAGTTCGAGGACGCGCTTGCCGGTGACGTCGCCCAGGGCGTGCAGGTGCGCGTCGGGGATGGAGTACATGCCCCACAGCCGGGGTGTGGCGCCGATTTGCGGGTCGTGCTCGTGCTGGTAGGCGCTGCTGATCCGGTTCCAGAGCCGCCGGTTGGCGGGGATGCTGTCCACGTGCCGACTCCAGCACTGCCTGCTGGGGGCGGTCAACACGATCAGGGCACTGGCCGGCCCTCGCCTCGTTCCGGCCTGCCTCGGCTCACGGCAACACCGCCCCGCTGTGCGCGGACCCGCCCTGCGGAAGACTCAACCGGGCCCACACCCGTTCGCCTCCCTTGGGGCCGCCAGGGCCGCCCGGGGGGGGCAGCACCGCCGCGGCTCGTGGGCCCGCCCTGCCTCACAGAGGTGTCGCCGCGTGCAGGATGAGGACCATCGTGACGGCCGAGTTCGCGGAGGACATCGCCGACACGGCCGTTCCCGCGGCCGCGGCCCACGCCGCCAGGCCGACCGAGGTGAACACCGGGGGCCAGTGGTGCACGACGGGTGCCGGGCCGAGCAGGGCCGCCACCCGGCGCGGCACCGGCCCCGGGGCGGCGAGGCCCGCGAAGGCGGGCGCGGGGGCGCCCCGGGAGACGAGGGCCGCCGTGCCGATGGCACGGGCCACCGTGCGGCGGCTGCCGACCTCCCGGGCCGCCTCCTCGTCGGCCCACCGCTCGGCCGTGTAGACCACGGCGGTGTGCAGTGGCCGCAGGAACGGGTTGGCCCGGGCGGCGAGTTGCACGGTGAGCAGGAAGCGGTCGTGCCGGGCGGCGAGGTGCGCCCGCTCGTGGGCGAACAGGGCCCGGCGCTCGGCCGGCCGGAGCCGGTCCAGCAGGGCCGTGGTCACCACGACACGGCCCTCGCGTCGACCGCGGGCGGCGGCAGCGGGCCGACGGCCCCCGGTTCCGCGAGCCGGGCGGCCGGCAGCGCCACGCGGCGCACCGGCGCCCCGGCGGCCGCCCGGCAGCGCGTAGGCGTACGGGGCGTCGTCGGGGAGTACGGCCACCTCCGTGTCCGGCAGGCCGGTCAGGGCCCGGTGGGCCTGGCGGCGTACCCGGGCATGCCGCCACAGGGTCCGGCAGCACGCGACGAGTACCGCGCACAGCGCGGGGATGGCGGCCTTGCCGACGACCTCGTCGAAGGGCACCGCCGCCCGTACCTCGGGGTCGGACCAGCCGTCCGGCAGCGGGTTGCCGGGCAGTTGAGCGGTGCCGACGACCATCACCAGCCCCAGGCACACCGTGCTGCACAGCGCCAGTACCGCGGCCATCACGGTCAGCAGCCGGGTCGCGGTGCGCGGATGCAGGTGCTGCTCGGCCAGGCGCGCGACGGGCCAGGCCGTGAGCGGCAGGACCAGCGGGAGAAAGACGAAGACCCCCATGAGGCTTCAGCCTTCCCCCTCGCCGTGGGCCTGGTCGAGCAGGTCGCGCAGCAACCGCTCGTCGTCCGGCCCGAGGCCGGTGACGAAGCTGGCGAGCACGGCCCCTCGGTCGCTCTCCGCGTCCAGGACCTTGCGCATCTTGTGCGCGGCCAGCCCCGCCTGGTCCGAGGCGGACGTCCAGGCGAAGGACCGGCCGGCCCGCTCCCGGGTGACCGCGCCCTTGCCGAGCAGCCGCGTCAGGATGGTGATGACCGTCGTGTAGGCGAGGTCACCGCCGAGGCGTTCCTGCACCCAGCCGGCCGTCGCCGGACCGTCCGCCTCCCGCAGCGCCGACAGCACCAGCGCCTCCAGCTCGCCCTGTCCCCGCCGGGGACGCTGCTGGGGATCCGTCACCGCCCTGCCTCCCTTCCGCCGTCCTGTCCGACCCGTTCGGACATCGTATAGATCCGCGGGACCGGCCTCTTATCTTCTACAGTGCTGTAGATTTAATCCCGGGTTCGCCACCCGGACCCGGAACGCACACGTCAAAAAGGAGTAACCCCGTGGGAGTTTCCCTGTCCAAGGGCGGCAACGTCTCGCTCAGCAAGGAGGCGCCCGGCCTCACCGCCGTCCTGGTCGGCCTGGGCTGGGACGTACGCACGACCACCGGCACCGACTACGACCTCGACGCCTCCGCGCTGCTCCTCGAGGCCTCCGGCAAGGTCCCCTCGGACCAGCACTTCGTCTTCTACAACAACCTGAAGAGCCCCGACGGTTCGGTCGAGCACACCGGCGACAACCTCACCGGCGAGGGCGAGGGCGACGACGAGGTCGTGAAGGTGAACCTGGCCGCCGTGCCCACCGAGATCGACAAGATCGTGTTTCCGGTGTCCATCCACGACGCCGAGAACCGCGGCCAGAGCTTCGGCCAGGTCCGCAACGCCTTCATCCGGGTCGTCAACCAGGCGGGCGGCCAGGAGATCGCCCGTTACGACCTGTCCGAGGACGCCTCCAGCGAGACCGCGATGGTCTTCGGCGAGCTCTACCGGCACGGCGCGGAGTGGAAGTTCCGTGCCGTCGGCCAGGGGTACGCCTCCGGGCTGGCCGGGATCGCGTCCGACTTCGGTGTCAACGTCTGACACGGACCGAACGCACCGCCGGGCCACCACAACGGGGCCCGGCGGGCGTATCAGCAACCGACCGGGAGACGATGTGACCGATCCGTCCCGCCTCCACCCCGAGGACCGCGCGGACTTCGAAGCGGTACTGCACCTGGCGCTGAGCAGCGCGGACATTCGTGGCGCCCTGCGCGCCGACCCGACCGGCCGGGCGTCCGCCCGCCTGCGGGCCCAGGCGCTCGCCCACGCCGACGAGATCACAGCCGTGGCCGGCGAGCCCTACCGGACCTATCTGATCGTGCGGGCGGCCGCCCGGCGGGACGCGCGGCGTCCGGCCGACTCGGGCAGCCTGCTGCCGGCCCTCGCGGTGCTCACCCCCCTCGTGGCGGCCACCTCCGCCGGGGCCCTGCTGCTTCTCGGCTTCCTGCTCCAGGTCACCGGCGCACCGGGCCCCTTGCCGGGGTCGCTCGTGGCGGCCGGCTGGACGCTGGCGCTCGTGGCGGCCGTGAGCGGTCTTGTGGCCCTGGGCGCGCTGCTGTGCTCGGCCCTGGGCCGGCGTGGTGTGCCGACGCCCGGCCGGGTGGAACAGGCCCGGCTGGCCTGGCGGCAGGCCCTGCTCGATCACGGCATGCTGCCCCACCTGCGCCGGCACCTGGCCCCGGATTCCGAGGCGGCGGGCACGCCGTGCGGCCGGCCCGATACGCTCACGCCGTGCCCGGCCCGGGCGGGAAAGGACAGGACATCATGTTCGGACTGAGCGAGCTCGCGATCATTCTCATCGTCGTCATCGCCGTCATCGGGATCAAGAAGTTCCCCGAACTGGCCCGCTCGGCCGGCAAGTCGGCGCGCATACTCAAGGCGGAGGCCCGCGCCGCGAAGGACGAAGAGGCCGGGACGGGCCCCGCGCCGCGGGTGGTCCAGGGCGAGGTCGTCCCCCCGCGCACCGGCACGACCCCGCCCGGCGCCGGCGGAGCGGACGCCCCGGACCACCGCTGATCCGTCCCCTGCCTACAGCGTGCGCTCCAGGCGGTCGGCCACCAGCTTGACGAACCGGGCCGGGTCCTTGGGCTGACCGCCCTCGGCGAGCACCGCCAGCGTGTGGAGCAGCTCGGCGGACTCGACGAGGCCCGAGCGGTCCTCGCGCTCCTTGTACGCCTGGTTCAGGCTCTTGACCAGCAGGTGGTCGGGGTTGAGCTCGAGGATCCGCTTCGTACGCGGCACCTCCTGGCCCATCGCCCGGTACATGTTCTCCAGGGCGGGGGTCAGGTCGTGCGCGTCCGCGACGACGCAGGCCGGGGAGACGGTGAGCCGGGCCGAGAGCCGCACCTCCTTGATGTCCTCGTCCAGCTGCTCCCGCATCCAGCCGAGCAGCCCGGCGTACTCCTCGGCCTGCTTCTCCCGCTCCTCGCCGGTCTTCTCGTCGCCCTCGCCGTCGAGGTCGATCTCGCCCTTGGCGACGGAGCGCAGCTTCCTGCCCTCGTACTCGCCGACGGCGTCGACCCACACCTCGTCGACCGGGTCGGTGAGCAGCAGCACCTCGACGCCCTTGTCCCGGAACGCCTCCATGTGCGGGGAGTTCTCCATGCTCTGCCGGGACTCGCCGGTGAGGTAGTAGATGTCGTCCTGGCCGTCCTTCATCCGCTCCACGTACTGCGCCAGCGTGGTCGGCTCGTCGTCGGCGTGCGTGGTCGCGAACGAGGAGACGGCGAGGATGGCGTCCCGGTTCTCGGAGTCGGTGACCAGGCCCTCCTTCAGGGCGGTGCCGAACTCCCGCCAGAACGTCGCGTAGCGGTCGGCGTCCTTGGTCTTGAGCTCCTTGACCGTGGACAGGACCTTCTTCGTCAGCCGGCGCTGCATCATCTGGATGTGCCGGTCCTGCTGGAGGATCTCGCGGGAGACGTTGAGCGAGAGGTCCTGCGCGTCGACCACGCCCTTGACGAAGCGGAGGTACGGCGGCAGCAGCGCCTCGCAGTCGTCCATGATGAAGACGCGCTTCACGTACAGCTGGACACCGCGCCGGAAGTCCCGGGTGAACAGGTCGTGCGGGGCGTGCGAGGGGACGAACAGCAGTGCCTGGTACTCGAAGGTGCCCTCCGCCTGGAGCCGGATCGTCTCCAGCGGCTCGCGCCAGTCGTGGCTGATGTGCTTGTACAGCTCGTGGTACTCGTCGTCGGACACCTCGTCGCGCGAGCGCGCCCACAGCGCCTTCATCGAGTTCAGCGTCTCGGGCTCGGGCGCGGCGTCCCCCTCGCCCCCCGGCTCCGGGACGGACCGGATGGGCCAGGTGATGAAGTCCGAGTACCGCTTGACGATCTCCCTGATCTTCCACGGGGAGGTGTAGTCGTGGAGCTGGTTCTCCGGGTCCGCGGGCTTGAGGTGGAGTGTCACGGACGTGCCCTGCGGCGCGTCGTCGACTCTGTCCAGCGTGTAGGTGGACTCGCCGCGCGACGTCCACCGGGTGCCCTGGCTCTCGCCGGCCCGCCGGGTCACCACCGTCATCTCGTCCGCCACCATGAAGCCGGAGTAGAAGCCGACGCCGAACTGGCCGATGAGCCCCTCGGCGTCACCCCCTTCCTGAGCCTCCCGCAGCTCCTTCAGGAAGGTGGCCGTGCCCGAGTTGGCGATGGTGCCGATGAGCTGTCCGACCTCGTCGTACGACATGCCGATGCCGTTGTCCCGCACCGTGAGGGTGCGGGCGTCCTTGTCGACGTCGATCCGGATGTGCAGGTCCGACACGTCGGCGTCGAGCGAGTCGTCCCGCAGCTTCTCCAGGCGCAGCTTGTCGAGCGCGTCGGAGGCGTTGGAGACGAGTTCCCGCAGGAAGACATCCTTGTTCGAGTAGACCGAGTGGATCATCAGCTGCAGCAGCTGACGTGCCTCTACCTGGAACTCAAACGTCTCTGTCGTCATGGTTCGCGAATACCTCACAGGTCCCACGGTCGCGTCTGGAATGGTGTCAGTACTGTAAAACACCATGTCAGACCGTGGGCCCGGATGTCAGACGAGGTGGGCGAACACCACCAGGTTCTCGGTGTAGTCCCGGGCCTTACGGTCGTAGGCACCCGCGCAGGTGATGAGCCGGACCTGGGCGTCGGGGGTGTCGCCGTAGACACGCTCGCTGGGGAAGTCGTCCTTGGCGAAGGAGTCCGCGTCGTCGACCACGAAGGTCGCCTTGCGGCCGTCGGCCCGCACCACGTGGAACCGGTCCCCCTTCTTCAGCTCGGCGAGACTCGCGAAGACGGCCGGAGCGGTCGCGGTGTCCACGTGGCCCGCGATGATCGCGGTACCGGCCTCGCCCGGCGAGACGCCCTTGGCGTACCAGCCGACCAGGTTGGTGTTGTCGGGCGGAGGGGGTTCGAGCCGACCCGAACGGTCGATGGCGAGGTCGGTGAAGGGCGCGTTCACCGAGATCCCCGGGATGAGCAGGCGGACCGGCCGGGATCGCGGCAGACGCCGGCCGGCCTCGGCGCGGGCGGACCGGTGCGCGTCGGGCCTGGGCCGGGCGTCGGGCGCGGCCGAGGTGGCGCTCGAGACGGCCGGTGGGGCGTGCGGCGGGGCGCCGGCGCCGGACGACTCGTCCCCGCCGGCGATCAGGCTCACGGTCAGGACCAGGGCGGCCACGGACCAGAGGATCGTCACGACGGTACGGAAGCGACGTCTTGACGGCTCGGGGTCGTGATCGAGGGAACAAAGGGGGCTGGCTGCCATCGGAGACCACCTCACTCGGACACGGCAGCGGAAAGGGCACGGTGGCGGGCGCGGCATGCGGGTGACGAGCCGGGCCGCCGCGACGCGAGGGACACGTGCGGCGGCCACGGCGGCTATGAGGTCAGGCATCGGTCATGCCGTGCCCTGCGCCCTCTGACGCCTCAGGGCGTACAGGCCGGTGCCGGCCACCGCCAGCACCGCGAGACCGCCGGCGGTGACGCCGGGCATGGAGGCCAGGGCGCCGCCACCGGTGTGCACCCCGCCGCGCGGCTTGTCGTGCTCGCCCTGCCAGGCACCCTTCTCGTGGTCGTCGCCCTTGCCGTGCTCCTCGTCCTTGCCGTGCTCCTCGTCCTTGCCGTGCTCCTCGGACTTCCCGTGCTCCTCGTCCTTGCCGTGCTCCTCGGACTTCCCGTGCTCGTCCTGCTTGTCGCCGTACGAGTCGTTGCCCTGCTCGTCGCCGTAGGGGTCCTCTTCCTGCTTGTCGCCCCAGTCGTCGCCGCTCTCGTCCTTGTAGGTGTCCGGGTCGTACTTGGAGTCGTCCCAGTCGTCGTTCGTGCTCGCCACGGACAGCGCTCCGCCACCCGTGTGTACCCCACCGCGCGGCGCGTGGTCTTCGCCGTCCTTGTGGTGCTCCTTGCTGTAAGAACTGCTGTCGTGGTCCCAGTCACCCATCGCCTGGGCACAGGCGGCGGGTGCGGCGATCGCGAGGGCGGCCGTGGCCGTGGCCGTCGCGAGCAGCATGCGGGCAGAGCGCATCGGTGAGTCCTTCCGTCACGGGCCGGGCAGCTGACGCCACGCCAGCTCACGGACCCGGCCTCGACGTGAACCACCGTCAGTCATGTCGGGCCGCCCCACCATCCGGGGCGCTCACACGGGTTACCGGTGCACTCTTACGGCGGGCAACGCCGCCCGTTCGCCCTGCCGGGTGCGGCCGCGAAGATCGCAACCTTCCGCAGGTGCCAGCCGTCTCCTACGGCGACGGCACAGGGGGTGAGGACCGCTCTCCCCCGACCACCCACGGGAGGCGTTCATGGCCATGGTCGGCCTGTTCTGGATCGGCGAGGACTCGGTGTACGTGGGGGCCGAGCCCGCGGGAGCCGCCTCGGGAGTGCGGCTGACCGAGGACGGCGTCGAGGCGCCGGGCATCGGCGAGGGCAGGTTCTGGACGTGGGACGAGGTGGTCCGGATCGAGACCCACGACGTGCCCGTGCGGTCCGGGGCGCGGCGGCTGGCGTCCATGGCGTTCGACGCCGTACTGGTGGCGGTCACGGGGGACGCCGAGTTTCCGCCCGCCATCTCCGTGGAGGTGGTGACGGCCGAGGAATCCGTGCAGGTCGACGCGCACCTGGCCGTCGCAGGAGGGATCTACCTGCCCTCCGAGTACGAGCTCTCCCGCACCCTGCTCCAGGCGCTCACGGACGGTGACGCCGAGATCGGCGAGCTGCTGGCGTGGGGCCGTGACCACGCGGCCGAGGGCACGTTGCCGCGCGAGGAGCGCGAGGCGCTGCTGCGGAAGTGGGCCGGGGCGTAGGGAGCCGGTCAGAACATGGTGTTGTCGTTCCTGGAGGTGGGCGGGACGACCTGGAGGACGTCCCAGTGTTCGACGATCCTGCCGTCGGCGTCGAAACGGAAGATGTCGATGCCGGCGTACTCCTCGGCGGGCCAGGTCTGGTGGCAGTGCAGGACCACGTGGTCACCTTCGGCGAAGGCGCGCTTGACCTGCACCCGCTTGCCCGGGTACTCGGCGGCCATGCGCTCGAAGTAGTCGATGAACGCCTGCTTGCCGTCGCGGACGTGTGGGTTGTGCTGGATGTAGGTGGCGCCGACGTACCGGTCGATGGCCTCGGCGGGACGGCACTGGTTGAACATCAGGTCGTAGAACGCCTCGGCCGTGGCCTTGTTCTTCTCCGGGTCGCTCATGGTGTGGTCCTCTGGGACTTTTTCCGACATGGGTCGGTCTCGGATGGGCTGACATACACACGCTAGGGCCGTTGAACAGGAAGAATCGGATACTCTGGCGACCAGTGATGGTCAAAAACCGACATGATCTCGACCGGAGCATCCCGGAGATCTCCTTCGCGGCGCCCGCCGGCACCCCCGCCGGCGTCGAAGTGCTGTCCCTCGCCGACCTGTGCCACCGGGTCCCGGGCGAGCGGCTCACGGTCCCCCAGCGGCCGGACTTCCACCACCTGATCACCCTCGCCGACGGCATGCTGCGGCACACGGTCGACTTCACCGCCTACGCCCTCGAACCCGGCTCATGGCTGTGGGTCCGCCCCGGCCAGGTTCAGCAGTGGGGCGACCTGACCCACGCGGAGGGCACCCTGATCCTGTTCCGCCAGGACTTCCTCGACCCGGCGACCACCGCCGGCGCCCGCACGGAAGACCCGCACGCGCCGATCCTGCGCCGGCCCCTGCCCGACGATGAGGCGGCCCTGCGCCTGGCCGCCGACCATCTCACCGCCGAGTTCCACGCGCTCGGACACCTGCCCCTGGAGATCCACACCTCCGCCCTGCGCCACCTGCTGGCCGTCCTCGTCCTGCGGCTGGCCCACCTCACCGCGTCCAGCGGCGACCCCGCCCCCGAACCCGACGCCGCCTACCTGCGCTTCCGAGACGCGGTGGAGAAGGACTTCGCCCGCACCCGCCGCGTCGAGGACTACGCCGACGCGCTCGGCTACTCGGCCCGCACCCTGTCCCGCGCCACCCTCGCCACCGCCGGCCTCGGCGCCAAGGAGTTCATCGACCGCCGGGTCGTCCTCGAAGCCAAACGCCTCCTGGCCCACAGCGACGGGACAGCCGCCCGCATCGCCGGCCGCCTCGGCTTCTCCAGCGCCACCCACTTCAGCAAGTACTTCCACCAGCGCACCGGACAGTCCCCCATCGCCTTCCGCGACACGGTCCGCGGGCACACCCCGAGGTGACTGTCGTCCGTCCCGGCCGTACGTGCGGTACGAGCGCCCGGGCGGGGGCGCCGCGCTCGCGTCACCTTCGCCCGGGCCCCTGGCGCCCCCGCCGGGCCGGGTCCGGATCGACCAGTTGGGCCGCCATGCCGACGAAGACCAGGCCGGCGGCGATGAGCAACCCCTGGGCCAGGGCGATGCCCGTGCCCAGCAGGACCATGCCGAGCGCCAGCCCCCACCACGCTCCGGTACGCCGGTACTCCCGTGGCCGGGCCGGGCGGCCGGATCTCATGGCCCGGGCGAATCCGGGGTCCTCCCGCTCGAGTCGTGCTGCGAGGTCGACGAGACGTTCGTGTTCGGACTGGGTCACGGCTTCTCCCTTCCGGAACCCGACAGCGCTTCGAGGCAGCGCACGGCCGAGGCCATGGCGAATGCCGGGGTGCCGGGCCACGTGACGGTGCGGCGGCGGGCCGCCCGCCGATGCGCGGCGCGGCCGGTCTCACCGGGGCTTTCAGCCTCTCCCCCCTCCAGCGGCTGCCGCCATCGGGCCCCATGCTCATCCTTCCCGGTGGCCGTGCTGTACGAACGCCGGGCGAGGAGGCGGCTGTTCGCTTCGAGGATGGGTGGTGTCACGGATGGCGACGCGGCGGGGCAGCGCACACGCTGGAGGACGACGGTGTCGAGGAGGCGGTACGGGTGCCCTTGTTCTGGCGGATCTTCCTGCTGAACGCCCTCGTGCTCATCACGGCCACGGCGCTGCTGCTGGGTCCGGTGACCGTGTCCACGCCGGTCCTGCTGACCGAGGCCGCGGTGCTCACGGTGGGCCTGGCCGCCATGCTCGTCGCCAACGCCCTGCTGCTGCGGATCGGTCTCGCCCCGCTCCAGCGCCTCACCCGCGCCATGGCGACGATCGACCTGCTGCGTCCGGGGCGACGCCCGGAGGTCGGTGGCCAGGCCGAGGTCGCCGAGCTGATCACGACCTTCAACACCATGCTCGACCGTCTGGAGGACGAGCGGGCCACGAGCAGCGCCCGGGTGCTGTCCGCCCAGGAGGCCGAGCGGCGCCGGATCGCCCAGGAGTTGCACGACGAGGTCGGACAGACCCTCACCGCCGTCCTGCTCGAACTCAAGCGGGTGGCCGGCCACGCCCCGCCCGACCTGCTGGAGGAACTGCACCAGGTGCAGGAGACCACCCGGGCCGGCCTGGACGAGATCCGCCGGATCGCCCGCCGGCTGCGCCCCGGCGTGCTCGACGAACTCGGTCTGGCCAGTGCCCTGAAGTCCCTCGCCACGGACTTCGCCGGCCCCAGCCTGTCCGTGCGGCACCGCCTCGGCACGGACCTGCCGCCGCTCGGCCGGGAGGCCGAACTCGTCGTCTACCGCGTCGCGCAGGAAGGGCTGACCAATGTCGCACGCCATGCCCGGGCGCGGCACGCCGAAGTCGCCCTGCGGCGTACCGCGACGGGCGTGGAGCTGCGTGTCCACGACGACGGCACGGGCCTCGGCGACGCGCCCGAGGGAGCAGGCATCCGCGGCATGCGGGAACGCGCCCTGCTCGTGGGTGCCGACCTCGGTCTGGGTGCCGGCCCGGGCAGAGGCACCGAAGTGCGCCTGTCCGTCCCCGTCCCCGTACGCGATCCCGACCGGAACGGCCGATCATGAACGACTCGTCCCCCACCCGCATCCTGCTCGCCGACGACCACGCCCTGGTGCGGCGGGGTGTCCGGCTCATCCTGGACGCCGAACCCGATCTCACCGTCGTCGCCGAGGCGGACGACGGTGCCGAGGCCGTCGCCCAGGCCCGGGCCCACCGCCCCGATCTCGCCGTCCTCGACATCGCGATGCCCCGTCTGACGGGGCTCCAGGCCGCCCGGGAGCTGTCCCGGACCTGCCCGGAGACCCGGATCCTCGTCCTGACCATGTACGACAACGAGCAGTTCTTCTTCGAGGCTCTGGGAGCCGGCGCCTCGGGCTACGTCCTCAAGTCGGTCGCGGACCGTGATCTGGTGGAGGCGTGCCGGGCCACCGTGCGGGGCGAGCCGTTCCTGTATCCCGGTGCCGTCAACGCGCTCGTGCGCGACTTCCTCGACCGGGCCCGGGAGGGCCGCACCCTGACCTCCCGGGCCATCACCGACCGTGAGGAGGAGGTCCTCAAGCTCGTCGCCGAGGGCCACACCTCGCAGCAGATCGCCGAGCTGCTGGTCATCAGTCCCAAGACGGTGGAGCGCCACCGTGCCAACCTGCTCCAGAAGCTCGGCCTGAAGGACCGTCTGGAGCTGACCCGCTACGCCATCCGCGTGGGACTGATCGAGGCCTGAACCGGGAGCGCCTGGCGTTCGGCCTCGGCGGGCAGAGGGGCGGGCGCGGTGTCCTCGGGTTCGGGTTCGCGCTCCGGCCCGGTGTCCTGTGGCGGCCGCGTGCGGCCGGGCAGGAGGTCCTGGGCGGACCGGAGGGCGCGGGCGAGCAGGTGCGCGCGTCCGGCGGCGATGGGGCCGAGGATCGCGAGGACGAGGACGTACCCGGCGATGAACGGGGCGAGGCGGTCGTCGAGTCCGGCGCTGGCGGCCATGGCGGCCAGGATGAGCGCGAACTCCCCGCGGGCCACGAGGGTCGTGGCGATCTCGGCGGCGGGCTCGGTGCCGTAGCGGTACACACGGGCGACGAGCAGTCCGGCGGCGATGTTCATGACGACGGTCAGGAGGGCCGCCGCGGTGACCGGTCCGACGACGGACACGATGTCGCCGGGGTCGATGGAGAGCCCGAAGGCGAAGAAGAAGATCGCCGCGAAGGCGTCGCGCAGCGGGTGCACCAGTTCCCTGATGCGCGGTCCGGAGGGCGTGCCGGCAAGGATCAGCCCGACCATGAACGCGCCGATGGCGTCGGCGACTCCGAGCGTCTCGGAGACTCCCGCGACCAGGACGGCCGCGCCCAGGAAGCTGATGACGAGCAGTTCGTTGTCGCGGGTCTCGATGAGCCGCCCGACCAGTTTGGTGCCGTAGCGCGCCGCCGCGGCCAGCACCAGCAGGAAACCGAAGGCCTTGGCGCCCTGGAGGAACATGTCCCCGAGGCCCTCGGCGCCGCTGACGACCGGCTGGAGCGCGGCCAGGTACAGGGCGAGGAAGATGTCCTCGACCACGATGACGCCCAGGATGAGGCGGGTCTCCGGGCGGCCGATGCGGCCCAGGTCGATGAGGATCTTGGTGACGATGGCGGACGAGGAGATCCCGAGGACACCGGCGAGCACCAGCGCCTCGCGGACGCCCCAGTCCAGGGCGAACCCGAAGACCAGACCCGCGCCGACGTTGAGCAGCAGATAGATCCCGCCCGCGGTCAGCAGGCGCCGGCCGCCGCTCTTGAGGTCGTCGAGGTGGAACTCCAGACCCAGGTAGAACAGCAGCAGCACCAGTCCGAGCGCGGAGAGCATCTCGAAGTCGTGTGCGTCCTCGACGATGACCAGACCAGGGGTGTGCGGGCCGAGCAGGATGCCCGCGAGCATGAACAGCGGGATCGTCGGGAGTCCGATCCTGCCGCCGAGGCGGGCGAGGAGTGCGGCGGCCAGGAAGGCGCCACCCATGGCGAGGAGGCTGTCAGCGTGTCCCACGGGTCACCGCCTTCGTGGGAGCGCAGGGGGCGGATCGTTTCACCGTGCGGGGATGGATAGGGGCTCCTCCTTCGAGGGGGTTTTTCGGCGGGCAGCGTCGTGCGCACTCGGCACATCCCGAGGCCGCGGCCATGACAATCAACGCGAGCCTCGACGACGCTGCCAGCCTCACACGTGCCCCGCGCCCCGCACCATCCGTGCCCGCACCCATCCACGGGTGGGGGCGACACCCATCCCTGACGGTCCGCGCGCCGTCACACCTGCCGGTGGTCGATGCCCAGCAGGCTCGCCGCCGCCCGGAAGTCGGCGGCGTGGTGGCCGACCGCCAGGGACCAGTGGTGGCCGACGCCCGTGGCGCTCCACGCGTCGACCCATTCACCGGGGTCGCGGCCGAAGTCGACACGGCTGGTGGTGTTGCCGATCTCCAGCAGCGGTCCGGGCACGACGGTGCCCTCGGAGGTGACGAAGGACAGGCTGCCATCGGCGTCCTGGCCGAGCCCGAGCAGGGTGACGGGTCCGTGCCGGACGTCGAACTCCACGCTCACGCCCCAGCCGCGTTTGCCGTGATAGACGCCGAGCCCGCGCAGCAGGGGATCGCGGGCGCTGACCGCGAGGTGGGCGGGCCCGTCGTGACCCATCTCCACGACACCGTCCTCGAAGTCGAGGGCCTGGATCTCGGTGAAGGAGCCTCCGGCGCCGACGCTCTGCGAGGCGAGCTGGGCGACGCTGGTGCGCAGTTCGTACTCCCCGGCGGCCGGCACGCCCCGGGCCGTGAGCAGGGAGGCGCCCAGGATCATGCCGGCGCCGAGCCGCTCGTGGAGTTCGCCGTCGAGGCCTCGGTGGTAGTAGGCGAGGCTGTCGAGTTCGAAGTCCGCCACCAGCCGGTCCAGGGCGACGGACACGGTCGCGCCCCAGGCGAAGTCCTCCTCGACCACGCTGTCGTCGAGGGTGAAGACCTGCCGGGCGAGCGCCATCCGCTCCCGGGTCTCCGTCGCGGTCACGCGCTCCACCCGGTGCCGCAGGTCGTCGAACTCCAGCACCTCCACGTGCGAGCCGAAGGTGGTGGACAGCAGTGTCGGATCGGTCTGCACGTCGAGCATCCCGGGATACACGTGGCCCATGAGGCCGTGCCGGGCGTGCCGGAGCGCGGCGCGGATGTGCGCCGCCCGGATCCACTGCTCGATACGCCGCCAGGCGGACTCCTGCCGCAGCCAGCCCGAGACGGACCGGAAGGGGATGCCGGCGCGCCGGAAGACGTTGCCGACCTCGGGGACGGGGCACTGCCCGCAGTAGGCCAGCCACGCCCCGGTGTCGAAGGTGGCGTGGTCCATCCTCTCGGTGGGCTGGAGGTCGATGACCAGCACCGGCGTGTGCGAGCGGCGCGCGATCGGCAGCACCATCGAGGAGGTGAGGTACGTCGTCAGGAACAGCACGATCAGGTCGCAGTCGGCCCTGCGCAGTTCCTCGGCGGCGCGGGCTCCTTCCTGGGCGTCGGAGACGAATCCGGCGTCGGTCACCTCCGCGTCCATCGCCCGGAAGCGCTCGGCGACGTAGGCGGCGGACTCCTTCAGCTGCGGGAGGAGTCCGGGGAACTGCGGCCAGTACGTGCCGAGTCCGCCGGCGACCAGCCCGATGCGGGTGCGGCGCCGGGTGACCGGCGGGAGCAGGTCGTGCAGGGCGGCGGTCCCTGCGGCCGCGCGGTCCGCGGTCGTTGCCATGGTCGGTGCTCCTTGTCAGGTCTGCCGCGGCTCGGTGCTGGCGACGCGCAGGTCCGCTCTGTCGCGGCCCCCGCTGGTGGAACGCGGGACCAGGACCCGGATGATGAACGCGCCGGCGAGGGCCGCCAGGGTCATGCAGACAGTGATCGACCAGAGCAGGACGGACGGGCTGTGGTCGAGCAGCGCCGGGGTGAAGAACGCGGCGATCGCGTAGACCGCGCGCGACAGGGCGTAGGTGAGTCCCTGGGTGGTGCCGCGGGTGTCCGCGGGCAGCGTGAGCTGTGACCACACCTTGTAGTTGGCCTCGCCCGCGAAGGGGTTGGAGAGCTGGTACAGGACGAAGAACACGAGCATGCCGGCGAGGGCCCCGGCGGTCAGCGAGGCGATGACGAAGGCCAGGATCTGCACGGTGGCGGCCGTGTAGAACAGCCGGTCGCGCCAGGGGGTGTCGGCGAACCGGACGAAGGCGATGGTCAGCAGCACGCCGATCGGGATGAAGGCCAGGTTGATGCCGGTGGCGAGGCTCTGTGAGGCGTCGCTGACGGTGACGAGCAGATAGGTGCCGAACTGGCCGAAGGTGTTGGCCCCGAGGCCCCAGGTGACGTAGAAGACGAACGTCGCGGCCATCGGCAGCAGGGCGGCCCGCGTCCACACGTTCCTGAGCGCGATACCGCCGGGGGCCTGCTCTCCCCCGGCGCCGCGGGCGCCATCGACCTCGTCCTCGTATGCACCGGACAGCTTCAGCCGGGAGCGCATGGCCCAGGTGACCAGGGCGGCCACGGCCAGTTGTCCGGTGATGAGCCGGGCGCCGGTCATGCCGGTGTTCGACAGCACGAAGCCGAGGAAGATGGCGACGGTGATGCCCAGCATCCACATGACCTGGGTGAAGGCGACGAGCCTGCCGCGGGCCCAGGAGGGGGCGGCGTCCGAGACGACGGCCAGGGAGGTCGGCAGGTCGGCGCCGGCCGCGAGTCCGGCGACGAGGACACCGATCAGCAGCGTGATGTCGTCCGGCGCCAGCGTGATGACGACGGCCCCGAAGGCGAAGCAGAAGATGTCCCAGTTGTAGAGACGGCGGCGGCCGAAGAGGTCGGCGAGCCGTCCCCCGACCAGGGAGCCGACGGCGATGCAGCCGGTGACGATCGCGCTGATCGCCCCGGCCATCCACACGCCCATGTCGTAACTGTCGCGGTAGATGGCCAGGTTGACGGAGATGCTGACGATCAGCCCGGCGTCGAGATAGGAGGCCATGCCCGACAGGGCGGCGGCCTTCCAGAGCTGTTTGGGGATGGGGCGGTTACCGGCCATGATGCGACTCCGTCGTCTGGTGACATCGCGGTTCCGGGGGCCTGATCGCAGCGAATATAGGGCGAGAAAAACGTTGCAACAAGATGTCGTGCAGACATCGGCGGGTCCACGTCGGATTCCGCCGTGCCGTCCTCGGATATGGCGTGAGCTCCCCAGGTCGCCTACGGTGAAGGTGGCCTAAAAACGTTTTAGGGGAAGGGCGATGTCCGTGATCTCCCCCGCGCTCCGGAGACTGTTCGAGGACCCGCCCCGCGAGTTCGGCCCCGCTCCCCTGTGGTGGTGGTCGGGCGCGAAGGTCACCCGCGAACGACTGGCCTGGCAGATGCGGGCGTTCGCGGAGGGCGGGGTGCACAACCTGGTCGTGATCAACCTGGCCCCGGCCGGCCCGACGTTCGGTGCCCGGGCCGACGATCCGGTGTGGTTCGGCGAGGAGTGGTGGGCGCGTTTCAACGACGCCTGCGAGATCGCCGCGGAGTTGGGCACGCGCCTGTGGTTCTACGACCAGATCGGCTTCTCGGGCGCCAATGTGCAGGGCAGTGTGACGCGACGTCACCCCGGCGCCAGAGGTGCCGCGTTGCGCTGTCGCGACACCACCGTCGCCGACGGGTCGGTCGTCCTGCGGGATGCCGAGACCCCGCTGGCCGCGTACTCCGCGCAGGGCCTGCGCCTGGACCTCGCCGTGGGCGGACCGGGTACCGTGCGCGTCCTCGCCGCCGACGGGACCCGCGTACGTCTCGTCACCTCGGTCCCCACGGCGTTCGACTACCTGGATCCGGACGCCGTCGGCCTGTTGATGGACGCCGTGCACCACGAGTACGACCGGCGCGTGCCCGACCACCTGGGCACCGTCATCGCGGGCAGCTTCCAGGACGAACTGCCGGGCACCAACGCCTGGAGCCACCGCTTCGCCGCCGAGTTCCGCGCCCGGCGCGGCTACGACCTGCTCGACCATCTGCCGGCCCTGTTCGGCACGGGCGCCACCGTCGCGGAGTCGGAGATCCGCGCCGACTACTACGCGGTCCGCGCGGAGCTGACCGAGGAGGCCCTGTTCCGGCCGCTCGCCGCATGGCACCGGGAACGCGGGATGCTGCTGGGCAGCGACCAGAGCCACCCCGCCCGCGCGGGCTTTCCGGCCCAGTCGACGCAGATCTACACCGACTACTTCCGCACCCATCGCTGGTACAGCGCCGCGGGCAGCGACCACCACGGCGACGCGAAGGTGCACTCCTCCATGGCCCACCTCTACGGACACGAGCGGGTCTGGATCGAGGCGTTCCACTCCTCCGGCTGGGGCGGCACGCTGGAGGACACCTACCACTGGCTGCTGCCGTTCCTGCGCAGCGGCGCCAACCTGTACAACCCGCACGCCAGTTACTTCGGCACGGCGGGCGGGTGGTTCGAGTGGGCGCCGCCGTCCACGGACTGGCGACAGCCGTACTGGAAGCAGTACCCGGCGTTCTCCCGGGCCGTGGCGCGGATCTGCTCGATCATGTCGTGGGGCCGTTACGCGGCGGACGTGGCGGTGCTGCACCCGACCGCCACCATGCAGGCCCTGGTGCCCCTGGACACGCCGGTGCGGCACTTCGGCGACGGCCTGCTGGGCGACGGTCACGCCGAGGCCGACGAGACGCAGCGCCACTACCTGGACCTGTGCGGCACGAACAACTGGCTCGGCCCGCGCGTCGGCGCCCTGGACCGGCGCGGGATCTCCTTCGACGTCATCGACGACGACTCGGTGCAGCGCGCCGAGACCGCCGACGGCGCCCTGCGGATCAGGGACCTGGCGTACACCGCGGTGCTGCTGCCGTCGGCGAGCGTGCTGGAGGAGGACACGGCGCGGCGGTTGACCGGACTGCTCGACGCGGGCGGACGGGTCGTCGTCGTGGGCCGTCCGCCCGCCACGGCCGCCGGCCGGTCCGGCGACGACTCGGTGGTGGCGGCGCTGATGGCTCATCCCCGGCTGGAGCGGGTGCCCGGCCCCGAGGCCGGCGCGGCGGCGGTGGCCGACGCGGCCGGACACGCCACGGGCGACGTTCCGCTGCTCGTCCGGAGGAAGGGCGACACAGGCGTCGCGCTGGTCACGGCGGCCTTCCCCGAGATCGGCGCCCATCCGCTGCGGACCGGCACCGGCGCCCCGTCGGGCGACGGCGACGTCACCTCGTCCGTGACGGTGCGCGCCGAGGTCGCCGAAGCCGAGGTCTGGAATCCGGCGACCGGCTCCCGCGGCCCCGCGCGCGTCACCGTCTCCGAGGACCGTACGTACTCCACCATCGACGTGCCGCTGAACGGCGCCCCCGCGGCCCTGGTCGTATGGCGCGAGGGCCCGCCGGTACCGACGCGTCCCGCACGGGAGGCTCCGGCGGCGCGGGTGATCGACGTCTCGACCGGCTGGCACGGCCGGCTGGTCCCCACCATGGACAACACCTGGGGCGATCTGGCGCTGCCGCCGGGATCGTCCGTGGCCGAGCCCCAGATCTGGTCCATGGAGTGGACCGAGGGCGCCGCGTGGGAGCCGGCCCGGGCCACGTACGGCAACCGGGTCCGCGTCCTGCCGCCTGTGCCGGTCGGTCAGGTGCCGCGGCCACTGGACACCGCCGCGGCCGAACGCGTCCTGGCCGGTGAGCTGCCTCTCGTGCCGGCGGACGGGGGCTGGGACGTCGCGGTGTACTCGTCGAGCCGTGGCGTCCCGGATCCGGGCGGGCTGCTGGGCGTCAAGGGGCTGGTGAACGAGGAGTTCGTGCGCGTGCCCGTGCCGGCCGGCCAAACGGCCGCCAGGGTGCGTGCGATCGTGGAGACCGATCGGCGGGGACCCGCGGAACTGCACGTCGGCGCCGAGGCCGCCAAGCGGGTGTGGTGGAACGGTGAGCCGCTGGACCCGGACGGCGGCGGTTACCTGGCCTCCGCCCGGATCACGGTGAGCCGGGGCCGCAACGTGCTCGAGTACGAACTCTCCGACGCCCAGGGCCGCCCCTCGACCATCTCGGCCGACGACGGCGCCCCGCTGGGCAGCTTCTTCTGCCTGTCCGCACCGGGCGGACTCGGGCCACGTCCCCGGTTCATGCGCCCGCCGGACGGTGTGCGGCCGGACGGCCGGGTGACGTACCGGGCCCGGCTCCGCGTCCCGCACGACGACGCACGGGCGGTGCTCGTCGTGGGCGCCGCCTCGGCGGTCACCGTGCTGCTCGACGGCGATGCCGTCGCACGGCAGGAGAAGGTGGAGTACTACGAGGCCGACTGGGGCGCCGTGCCGATGTTCTTCCGCCACGAACCTGTGCTCGGCGCGGGCGAGCACACCCTGGAGGTCGTGGCCGACACCGCCGACGTCCGGGACGCGGTCTTCGCCGACCTGGTGGTGCGCTCCGGGGCCGAGGTGACGGCCCTGGTCAGCGGCGCCGGCTGGGAGGCCGAGTCGGGCGGATGGCGGGGGCGGACGATCGAGGACGGGCGCAGGAGGGGCGAGTTGCAGCACTGCCATGCCGTGGTGCGGCCGCACCCGCTGCCGGAGAGCGTGTGGCTGACGGGCCGGCCGGTGCTCGGGCAGGCCGTGTGGCCCTCGCGCTCCACGGACGACGTCGAGGACGTGCCGCAGCGCTTCCGCTTCACGGTGCCGGCGGGGACGGTGTCACTCGACCTGCCGCTGGCGCTCGGAGCGCGGGTACGGGTCGGTGACGGCGAGGAACTCCCGCCGTTCGAGGAGACTCTGAACATGCGTCAGCCTCTCTCCGCGGCCACCCAGGTCGAGGTGGTCACCGAACCGACGGCGGACCTGAGGGGCGGCTCGGCGTGGCACGGACCGGTTCGGGTGCGTACCGTGCCGGCTCCGCTGCCGCTGGGCGACTGGCGGGAGCTGGGGCTGGGCAGTTGGAGCGGGGGTGTGAGGTACGCGCGGGCGGTGGAGGTGCCGCCGGGGGCCGATCCGGTGCTGGATCTCGGGCGGGTGCGGGGCAGTGTGGAGGTGTCGGTCGACGGGGAGTTCGCCGGGGAGGCGTTCTGCGCGCCGTACCGTTTCCCGCTGCGCGGTGTGGCCGGGCGTACCGTCCGGCTGGAGGTGACCGTCCGGGGCACCCTGGCGCCGTACCTGGCGGAGGCCACGCCGACCGCGTGGGCCTTCGAGTCCCAGCGGTCGTCGGGGCTGTGGGGGCCGGTGACGCTGCGGGTTCCGGGCTAGGGGGTGGCCGAGGGCGGTCGGGTCGAGTCCCGGAGGACGAGGTCGGGGGCGAAGACGCGGGTCTCGTGGACGTGTTCCGGGCGGGCCTCGATCTCGTCGAGCAGCATCTCGACGGCGGCCCGGCCGAGGTCCTCGACCGGCTGCCGGACGGTCGTCAGGGTGGTGGCCCCGAAGCTCGCGATGTCGAGGTCCCCGTAGCCGACCACCTGCACGTCCTCGGGGATGCGCAGGCCGCGTTCGGTCAGCCCCCGGCACAGTCCGGCCGCGAGGAAGTCGTTGGTGCAGAACACCCCGTCGGGCAGGTCGTCGAGGCCGTCCGCGATCTTCTTGCCGTACGCGACGGACATCTGCTCGGCGACGACCTGGTCCAGCCGTGCCGCGCGCCGGCTGCGCACGGCCTGCCTGGCCCCCTGGTACCGGTCGGCGCACTGGCGTATCCCGCGCTCGCCGTTGACGACGAGGACGTCGCGTGCCCCGCGGTCGAGGAGGTGCTGCACGGCGATGCGGCCGCCGGCGATGTCGTCGACGGAGGCCGAGCACCCGTCCCGGTCGGGCATCGCGCGGTCGGCCAGGACGAGCGGGATGCCCCGCTCGCGCAGCCGGGCCAGCCGGCCCGGGTCGGCGCTGAGCGGCACGACGACGACACCGACGGCCCGCTGCTCGACGAGCATGCTGAAGTAGCCCTGCTCCCGTTCCGGAGCGTCCCCGCTGTGGCAGAGGACGACGGAGTAGCCGTGCTCGTAGGCCGCATCGGCGGCGCCCCGCGCGATGCGCGCGTAGAAGGAGTTGGTCACGTCGGGCAGCACCAGCCCGATGGCGGAGGCCCGCCCGGTGCGCAGGCCGGCGGCTCCGGAGTGGGGGACGTAGTCGAGCGCGGCGACCGCGACGCGGACGCGCTCGGCGGTCCGGGCGTTGACGCGCTCGGGCCGGTTCAGCACGTTCGACACCGTGGACACCGAGACGCCGGCGGCGGCCGCGACGTCCTGGATGCGGGCGGGGCGTGCCGGAACGGCGTCCACCCCCTCGCTGTAGCGGCCGTGCGACCAGGCACGACGGTGGCCTTCTCGGGCGCCGCAAGTATAACGTGACCGGACGTAGAACGTTTTTCCGCCCGGTCACGTTGTCTGCGGTCAGGCGGAGGGAGCGCCGGACAAGACCTCCACCCGGCCGGTGTCGAGCGAGTAGTACGCGCTGACGACGGCCAGGTCGCCCTTCTTCACCATCGGTGCGAGGTCCTTGTTGGCGCGCAGGCCGGCGGCGGTCCGGTCGGTGTGGATCCGGGTCATCGCGTCGACCGGGTCGGCGTGCTCGCGCCGGACGGTCTCCCGGTAGGCGGGGCGCAGGGCGTCGGCGATCGACCGGAGGTTGCCGGGCAGCTTCTTGCCGTCACGCATGGCCTCGTAGGACGCCTTCACGGCACCGCAGCGCTGGTGGCCGAGGACCACGATCAGCGGAGTGCCGGACGTGACCGGCCCGTACTCCACGGACCCGACGACCACCGGCCCCACGACCTGCCCGCCCGTGCGCATCACGAAGAGGTCTCCGAGTCCGGTGTCGAAGAGGAGCTCCGGCGGTACGCGGGAGTCGATGCAGGAGAGGATCACGCCGTAGGGCTTCTGCTCCTCGGCCACGAACTCCCGGCGCTTCGGGTCCCGGTCGGGGTGCTGGAGCGTGCCGTCCACCCAGCGCTCGTTGCCCTCCATGAGCCGGGCGAACGCCGACCGGGGCGAGTCCGGTCGCGTCGCGGCCCCGGCGGGAGAGGGTGAGGGCGTGCCCGCGGCGCCCACGGCCGACGTCTTCCCCGCGTTCGTGGTGCCCGGACCCGACGAACAGGCGGTGAGCATGGCCGCGGTGGCGGCCAGCCCACCGGTGAGTACGGCCCTGCGCCGCGGTGCCTTCGCGCTACCCATGCGGACGTCCCCTTCCGGTCTCCGCCCCCCTGGCGGGAGCGGTGACTGCCACTGTCGGGGGAGGCCCGTTAGGGCACGTACAGCGGTGATGCAGCGCAGGAGAAGCGCTGGTCCAAAACGCGGGTCGTAGCCGGGGCCGGACGTTCGGTGATCAGGCCGGGAACCACCGTTTCAGCCAGTCGCCGTCCAGACGGATGTGCTTGATGGTGCGGCGATGGTGGGTGTAGGCGACGTGGAGGGTGCCGTCCTGGCTCTGGGTGACGGAGGGGTAGGACAGCTCGCGGTTGAGGCCGTCGCGGGAGTTGTTGGTGAGGCAGTGGCCGTCGCCGGTCTCGAGGTCGTGGCGCCGGTGCCAGGTGCGTCCGTGGTCCGAGGAGAGGGCCAGGGAGAGCGGGGCCCGGGGGGCGCCCCAGAAGGCGTCGCCGGTGGGGGTCGCTCCCGCGGACGTCCCTGCCACGCCCTCGTCGTCGATCTCGTCGTACAGGGACACCCTGCGGGCGACGGCGTCCGCCGCGCTGCTGTGGTTGTAGACCAGGGCGAGTTGGCCGTCGGCGAGCACGGTGTACTGGACGGAGGAGTTGTTGTTCGGCAGGTCCAGGGGGTGTGGCTCGGTCCAGGTCTCGCCGCCGTCGTGCGAGGTGCTGCTGTGCACGGCGTCGGCGCGGCGGCTGCGGAAGAGGGCCAGGAGCGAACCGTCCGGCAGCGGGCGGATGTTCATGTGGACGAGGCCGGTGCTGCCCGGGACGGGACGCTCGTGCCAGGTGCGGCCGCCGTCGTCGCTGATCATGACGGAGCTGGTGTCCCGGTCACCCGACCACGCGGTGCCGGGGGTGGCGACGCAGCGGAAGACCGGGAGCAACAGCCGTTCGCTGCCCGGCAGGTGGACGACCGGCTGGCGTACGAAGACGCCGCCCTGCTCGGTGGCCGGGAACAGGACGCGGGCCGGTCCCCAGGTGATGCCCTCGTCCCGGCTGACGCGCAGCCGGACCTCGGCGGTGTCCTGGTGCCCGGCGCGCTGCGCGGTGTGCAGGAGCCAGAGGTCGCCCGAGGGGGCGGGGAACAGGAGGGGGTTCTGTTCGGACCGGGTGTCGTCGGCGGAGAGACGGACCGGCACGGACCAGGTGTCGGTGTCCGGGGCGAGGCGGGAGAACCACACCGAGATGTCGGCGACGCCCTCCTGGGTGCCGCCGAACCAGACGCAGCCGAGGTCGCCGCCGGGCAGGACGGTGAGGTTGGCGGCGTGGTTCTGCACCGCGGGGGCGGCCAGGTGGGTCTCGGCGCGGCCCGGCTCGGTGGGGTGGGGGCGCAGGGTGCCGTCGGGGGTGGTCATCGGGCCTCGCCTGCCTGGCGGGCGGCGGTCAGGTGGCCGGCGGCCGCCTGTTCCAGGTGGACGAGGTCGCAGGCCACGGTGGCGAAGGTGAAGCCCTCGGCGAGGCGTTTGGCGGCGCTCGCACCGTCCGGGGTGTGGATGCCGGCGGCGATGCCCGCCCTGGCCGCGGCCATGCGCACCGTGACGAGCGCGGCCTCGAACTCGTCGGCGAGCGCCGGGTCGGTGGAGGTGGCTCCGCCGAGCGCGAGGCGCAGGTCGGAGGGGCCGACGTAGACGCCGTCGAGGCCGTCGGTGGCGCAGACGGCCTCGACGTTCGCCAGGCCCTCGGCGGTCTCGATCATCGCGAGGACGACGGTCTGGGCGTGGGCGTCGGCCGGGTCGGGGCCGATGCGCAGGCCGGAGCGCATGGGACCGTAACTGCGGCGGCCGTGGGGCGGGTAGCGTACGGCGGCCACCGCCTCGGCGGCGTCGGCGGCGGTGTCGATCAGTGGGACGATGACGCCGGTGGCGCCCGCGTCGAGCGCCTTGCCGATCGGGGACGGGTCGTTGGCCTCGACGCGCACCAGACCGACCGCTGTCGAGCCCTTGGTGTCGATGGCCGTCAGGGAGCGTAGAACGCCCGCGTACTCCAGGAGCCCGTGCTGCGCGTCGAGGGCGACGTAGTCGTAGCCGAGGCGGGCGATGCGTTCGGTGGAGACCGGGGAGTCCAGGACGGACCAGTAGCCGACGAGCGGTGCGCGGGAGCGCAGGGCGGCGGCGAAGGCGGCGGGGGTGCCGGGGGCGGGGGGCATGGGGGCGGGCTCCTTGGGTGGGGCGTGGTCAGCGGTTGTAGGCGGGCATCGGGCCGCGCAGCCGGGCGCCGATCTCGTCGCAGGCGGTGGTGACGTCGGCGGGCAGCGGGCCCGCGGCGGCGGCCCTGATGTTGGCGAGCAGGTGTTCCGGCCGGGACCCGCCGAGGAGCAGCGCGTCGGTGGAGGGGCGGTCCAGCAGCCAGCGCAGGGCGAGGTCGGTGAGCGGGAGGCCGGCCTGCTCGGCCACGACGGACAGTGCTTCCACGGCGGTGAAGAGCCGTTCGTCCCAGTACCGCTGCCGGTACATGGCGGCCAGCCGTGAATGGCCGAAGCGCCCCGAGCCGGGCTCCTGCCCGAAGTGGTGACGGCCGGTCAGGAGGCCGCCGCCGAGCGGGTTGTAGACCATGGTGCGCAGACCCGTGACGGCCGCGTACTCGACGTACTCCTCCTCGATGCGGCGGGCGAGGAGGTTGTGCAGCTGCTGGGCGACGACCGGGCGCGGAGCCCCCACCTCGTCGGCCGTGCGGGCGAGTTCGGCGATCTGCCAGGCCGCGTAGTTGGAGACGCCGAGCGCGCCGATCTTGCCCTCGGCGACGAACTCGGCGACGGTGGCCAGGGTTTCGGCGAGGGGGGTCGAGCGGTCCGGCTGGTGGAGGTAGAAGAGGTCGACGTGGTCGGTGCCCAGCCGCTTCAGGCTGCCGTCGAGTGCCAGGCGCAGTCCGGCGGGTGACAGGGGCGCGTGGTCGCCCTGATCGGGGTGCGGGATGCCGGCCTTGGTGGCCAGGACGATCCGGTCGCGGCGGCCGGGCAGCAGCTCCCCCAGCAGCCGCTCGCTCTCGCCGCCCGCGTAACCGTTGGCGGTGTCGACTGCGGTGATACCGGCGTCGAGGGCGGCGTCCAGCATGGCCGCCGCTCCCCCGCGGTCGACGGTGTCGCCGAAGGTCATGGTGCCGAGCACCAGCCGCGAGAGCGGGACAGGCGTGTTCGGCAGGGTGATGCCGGTCGTCACGAGGGGCTTCCTTCCAGGGTGCGGCGCGGCTTCACGCCGTGGATGGCGGTCGGGTCGAGGGCGGCGCGGCGCAACGCGCGGGTGTAGGGGTCGGCGGGTGCGGCGAGGACGGTCTCGGTCCGCCCGGCCTCGACCACGCGCCCGGCCCGCATCACCACGACGTCCGTGCTCATCTCGCGCACCACGCCCAGGTTGTGCGCGATGACGAGGTAGGCGATGCCGGTCTCGTCCTGCAACTCCCTGAGCAGCGACAGCACTTGGGCCTGCACCGAGACGTCGAGCGCGGAGGTCGCCTCGTCGCACACCAGCAGGTCGGGGCGGGAGGCGAGGGCGCGGGCGATGCCGATGCGCTGCCGTTGACCGCCGGAGAAGTCGGCCGGGCGGCGCTCCAGGGCGGACGGGGGCAGGCCCACCTGGTCGAGCAGTTCGGCGGCGCGGCGGGCGCGTTCGGCACGGTCGGACACACCCGCGAGACGCAGCGGCTCGGCCACGATCTGCTGCGCGGTCAGGTGGGGGTCGAGGGAGCCGTAGGGGTCCTGGAAGACCATTTGCACGCGGCGCCGCAGCGGACGCAGTCTCCGTTCGGGCAGGGCGGCGATGTCGGTGCCGTCCAGGACGATACGGCCGGACTTCGGGGTGAGGAGGCGGACCAGGGCCCGCGCGAGGGTCGACTTGCCGCAGCCGGACTCGCCGACGACGGCGAGCGATCCCCCCTTGTGGAGCTGGAAGCCGACCTGGTCGACGGCGCGGAAGGGGCCACTGGGCGTCGGGTACTCGACGACCAGGTCCTCGACGGACAACAGTGTCATGGGGTGGCTCCCTCGGTGGCGGTCTCGTCCTCGTCCCAGGCGCCCAGGCGGGGCACTGCCGCGAGGAGGGCGCGGGTGTAGGGCTCGGCGGGCTTGTCGACGATCTGCCCGGCCGGCCCCGACTCGACGAAGCGGCCGTTCTTCATGACGTGGATGCGGTCGGACACCAGCCGGGCCACACCCAGGTCGTGGGTGATCATCAGCATGCCGATGCCGGTGCGTTCCTGCAGTTCCATCAGCAGGTCCAGGACGCTGGCCTGCACGGTCGCGTCCAGGGCCGAGGTGGGTTCGTCGGCGACCAGGAGTTCCGGGTCGCCGGCGAGGGCGATGGCGATGAGGATGCGTTGCAGCATGCCGCCGGAGAACTGGTGCGGGTAGGACGCCCAGCGGGTCTCCGGGCGGGTGATGCGGACCTGGCCGAGCAGGTCGATGCCCTTCTCCCGGGCCCGCGCCTTGGAGAGTTCGGGGTGCCGCAGCCGGAGCGCGTCGCCGAGCTGCCTGCCGACGGTGTGGACGGGGCTCAGGGCGGTCATGGGGTCCTGCGGGATCAGGGACACGGTCCGTCCGCGGACCGCGCGGGCCGCGCCGGGGTCGGCGACGACGTCCCGGCCGCCGATGCGGACGCTGCCCGACAGCACGGCGAGGCCCTCCGGCAGCAGGCGCAGCACGCCCATGGCGGTGGTCGACTTGCCGGAGCCGGACTCGCCGATGAGGGTCACGGTCTCGCCGCGGCCGACGGTGAAGCTGACGCCGTCCACGGCCCGGACGACGCCGTGTGCGGTGATGAGTTCGATCTGGAGATCACGGACGTCCAGCAGCGGTGTCATGCTCCCGCTCCCTTCCTGCGGCGGGTGCGGTCGCGCAGCCCGTCGCCCAGCAGATTGACCCCGACCACGAGGAGGGCGATGACCAGGCCGGGCAGGGTGACCAGCCACCACGAGGTGGTGATGTAGGCCTGGCCGTCGGAGATGATCCGGCCCCAGGTGGCGAAGGGCCGCTGCGGTCCGGCGCCGAGGAAGCTCAGCGCACTCTCCAGCAGTACGGCCTGGGCGAGCAGCAGCAGGACGACGAGGCTCACCGGCTTCACGACGTTGGGCACGACGTGCCGGGTGAGGACCGACCAGCCGCGCAGTCCCAGCACGCGGGCGGCGGCGACGTACGGTTTCTCGCGTTCGACCAGGACGAGGGAGCGGGTCAGCCGCGCCACCTCGGGCCACTGCGCGACGGCGATCACGCAGGTGATGACGGTGACGGACGGCCCGAACAGGGCGACCACGAGCAGCAGCATCATCAGCAGGGGCAGGGCGAGCTGGGCCTCCAGGAAGCGGGAGACGACGGCGTCGACCCAGCCGCCGAAGAACCCGGCGGCCGACCCGGCGACGATGCCGATCAGTCCGGACACCAGGACCGCGAGGACGCCGACCGACAGGGACACCTGGCCGCCGTGCAGGATCCGGGAGAGCAGGTCGCGGCCGAGCTGGTCGGTACCCAGCAGATGCCCGGCGCTGAGCGGGGGCAGCCTGCGCTCCGACAGGTCCTGGGCGTTGGCACCGGGCAACGGCAGCAGGCCGGCCAGTGCGACGGGCAGAACCACGAGGGCCGTGCAGACGGATCCGGCCCAGATCTTGAAGCGGGAGCTGCGGCGCTGCCGGGCCGCGGTGGACCGGGCGAGGTCGCGGGCGGTGATGGCACTGGGCCGCTCGGCGTGGGCGGCCGGCTCGGCGGCCGGGGTGGAGGTGACACTGGCCATGGGTCAGGCCGCCTTTCCGAGTCGTACCCGCGGATCGAACAGCGGGTAGGCGAGGTCGACCAGGAGCTGGACGAGGATCGCGAGGGTGGCCGTGACCAGGACGGTGGCTTGGATGAGCGGGTAGTCGCGGGTGGCCAGGGCGCGCACCACGAGCGAGCCGACGCCCGGCCAGCCGAAGACGACCTCGACGACCACGACACCGTTGAGCAGGGCGGCGAACCTGGTACCGAGGGCGGTGACGAGCGGCACTGCGGAGTTGCGCAGACCGTACTGCCAGGTCAGGGCGCGTTCGGAGACGCCGCGGGAGCGGGCGACCGTGGTGTAGGGAGCGGCGAGCGCGGTGGTCATCTCCCGGCGCACCAGCCGTGAGACCAGGGCCAGTTGGAGTACGGCCACGGTCACGGTGGGCAGGACCAGACCGCTCCACGAGGTGAAGCCGGAGGCGGGCAGCACGGGGAGCAGCACCGCGAAGACGGTCAGCAGCATCACGCCGGTCCAGAAGTCCGGCATCGACTGGCCGGTGATGGTGAGGACGTTGGCGCCCAGCTCGCGCTTGGTGTCGGCGCGCCGGGCCATCCAGACGCCGAGCGGTACGGCGACGAGTGTGGTGACCGCGATGGCGGAGACCGCGAGGGTGATGGTGTACGGCAGCCGGTCCATGACGACCTGGAACGCGGAGGCGTGGAAGGAGTAACTGGTGCCGAGGTTCCCGGTGCACAGGTCGCGCAGGAAGATCCCGTACTGGGTGACGAGTGGTTCGTCGAGGCCGAACTGGGCGCGGATACGGTCGAGATCGGCGGTGGTCGCGCTGGGTGCCGCGTAGGCGGCGGCCGGGTCGCCGGGTGCGAGGCGCAGCAGCAGGAAGACCGTGGTGAGGGTGAGGAAGATCGCCAGCAGGCTCTGGCCGATGCGGCGGGCGAGGTAGGTGGCCACGGCTCAGCCCTCCAGTCGTACGGCGGACAGGTCGTAGCAGTTGAGCTTGAGCAGGCCCAGGTCGCGCACGCGCTCGCGGCGGGCGAGCAGCGTCTTGGGGGCGAACGCCCACAGGCTGGGCCAGGTGTTCCAGATGGCGTGCTGCGCGGCGGCCAGTTTGCGGTCACGGACGGCGGCGTCGGTCTCGGTGGCGGCGTCGTCGAGGCGGCGCAGTACGTCGGGCACCACGTAGCCCATGTAGGTGTCGCGGGTGCGTTCCCGTTCGGGGGTGCCGCCGTACATGCCCTGGAGGGACGTGAGGGCCTGGCCGGTGGTGCCGGGGAAGCCGTTGCCGATGACGTCCCAGTCGCCGCCGCGGCCCTGCCGCCACTTGAGGATGTCGCCGCCGGGTTCGAACTGGAGCAGGGAGGCCCGTACGCCGATGTCACGGAACATGTCGGCGACGGCTTCCATGACGGAGGTGTCGGCGGCGAACTCGCCCGACTCCCAGAGGATGCGGATCCGCAGGCCCGCGGCACCCAGTTGCTTCAGCTGGGCCCTGGCCTTGCGCGGGTCGTAGGTGTAGGAGCCGGTGCGCACCGCGCCTTCGAGGGCGAGCGGGACGACTCCTCGAGCCGCTTCGGCGGAGTCGGTGAGGACGTCCTTGATCAGGGCCTCGCCGTCGATGGCGTAGGTGAGGGCGCGGCGGACGCGGGCGTCGGCCAGGGGGTGGTCGCCGGGTTTGCGGAAGTTGTAGAAGAGCTGGCAGATGCGGACACCGGAGGTCTCCTCGACGGTGACGCCCGGCAGGCCGGTGAGCTGCTCGGCCGAGTCCGGGGTGAGGGTGTCGACGACGTCGAGTTCGCCGCTGCGCAGGGCGATGACCCGGCTGGACTCCTCGGGCACGAAGCGCACGCGGACCCGGTCGACGTGGGGCGCGCGGCCCCAGTAGCGGGGGTTGCGGGCGAGGGTGTACTCGCCGGCGCCGCTGTTGGCCTCGATCACCTTGTACGGGCCGGAGCCGACGCCGCTCTGGAGTTCCTCGGGGCGGTTGGCGGCGGCCGGGGTGATGTGGATGTTGGCCATGAGGCGGTCGAGCACGGGCACCGGACGCTTGGTGTGCAGCGCGAACGTGCGCTCGCCGGTCTTCTCCACGGTGGGCAGCTCGGGGAAGAGGCCGAGAAGGAAGGAGCCGTTGGCCTTGCCGTACATCTCCAGCGCGGTCGCGACGTCCTCGACGGTCACGGGGCTGCCGTCGGAGTAGCGCACGCCCTCGCGCAGCCGCACGCTCCAGGTGGTCGGCCCGGTCATCGCGAACCGGTCGGCGAGGACCGGCTGGACCCGCATGCCGGGGCCGATGCGGGTGAGGGCCTCGCGGACCGCGCGTTGCACGGTGACGGCCGCGTCGAACTGGTTGAGCTTGTTGTCCAGGCTCACCAGGGAGCGGTTCAGGCCGAGGGTGAGGGTGCCGGGGCCGGGTGCTCCGGTGGGTCCGGCGCAGGCGGCCAGGGGGCCGAGGGCGAGGCCCGTGCCGCTGAGCGCGCCCAGGCGGAGCAGGGTGCGGCGGCGGACGGGGCGGACCAGGGGGTCTCGCCGGGGCTGGTGGTCCGGGGGTGCGCTGTGCGGGCTTGGGGTCATCGTCGACCTTCTCGCGTTCCGGGAGGCGACCGGCTCGGTGTTCGTGCGGCTCTCGCCTCGGCCCGGTCGGGGGCCCGGCCGGCGGGATACGAACAGGTGTCGCGCCGGAAAAGGTGGCACGGCTGCGCGAATCACGCAAGGGGTCTCGCGCATTTCGCGCAACTCATGTCATCATCAGTTCCACGAGGCAGCCCGACCGGGCCGCCCGAGGAGGTACCCGTGTCCCTCTCCGCAGCCGGCTCCGGCGGCCCCGCCCGGGCCGTCCACCGGCCCGTGCTCGCCCTGGCCGACGATCTCTCCGGCGCCGCCGAGACCGCGGTGGCGCTGCGCTCGCCCGCCCGGATCCTGCTGGGGCCGGCCCCTGGGCAGGAGGCGCCCGCGCCCGGTGAGGCCCTCGTCGTCGACCTCGACTCGCGGCAGCTGCCCGGGGCGGAGGCGGCGCGTGCGGTACGCGCTGTCACGCAGGCGGCCCCCGCCGGCACGGTGCTGTTCAAGAAGGTCGACTCACTGCTGCGGGGCAATCTCGCCGCCGAGGCGGCCGCCTATGCGCAGGACGGCTCAGGAGTGGTGATCGCGACCGCGTTGCCCCCGGCCCGGCGCACGGTCCGGGGCGGCGTCGTGCACCTCGACGGGGTCCCGCTGCACGAGACGGACGCGTGGCGTGCCGAGACCCGTCCCGCCCCGCTCTCGGTCGCCGCCGCGCTCGGTGACCTGCCGTCGGCTCAGGTGCCGCTCACGGTGGTGCGCGGCGCACCCGGCGCACTGCGGGAAGCGCTGCGTGCGTGTTTCGCGCAAGATCGGCATCCGGTGTGCGATGCGGAGACCGAAGCCGACCTCGACGCGATCGCCGCCGCGGCCCTCGAACTGGGCCCCGGAGTTCGGCTGTTGGGCACGGGCGGACTCGCGGGCGCCCTGGGCCGGCTGCTGGGCGCGCCCGTGCCCGCGCACCTCGCCCCGCACCCCGGGGACACCGTCCGGCCCCTGCTGATCGTCGTGGGGACGGCCGAGCCGTCCGCCCGCGAACAGGTCGCGCACCTCGTCGCGGACGGGGCCCAGCACGTCGCCCTCGGCACCCGCGAACTCCTGGACTCCCCGCTACGGCTGGCGCCCCCGGTCGCCGCCGTCACCGTCGTCCGCATCACCGGGGCGGCCAGCCCCGCCCTGGCGCGCCGGCTCGTCGCCGCGCTCGCCGACACCGTCGCCGACGCCGCGCACGGCTGCGACCTGGTCCTCACCGGCGGGGAGACCGCCCGCCGCGTCCTGGACGTCCTGCGCATCACCGACCTGCGCCCGGTGGGCCAGGTCCACCACGGCGCGGTGGTCTCCCGTACGCCCGACGGCCGTTCGGTCGTCACCAGGCCCGGCAGCTACGGCGAGTCCGACTCGCTGCGGCGCATCGTCCGGGCGCTGCGCCCCGCACCCGTACACCACGTTCCGACCGACCCCACAGGAGTAGCCCCGTGAACGCAGTCCCCTCCGCCGCCACCGCCGGTCACACCGCGGCCACCGCAGCGCCGCTCCCGGTCATCGCGGTGACCATGGGCGACGGCGCAGGCATCGGGCCCGAGGTCATCGTGCCGGCGCTGCTGCACCCCGACACCCTGCGCGACTGCCGTCCCGTGGTCGTGGGAGACGCCGAGCGCCTGCGTCAGGCCGCCGGCGTCCTCGGCATCACCTGCGAGATCGTGTCCGTCGGCACCCCGGCCCAGGCGGAGTTCACCCCCGGCCGCGTCAATGTGATCGACCTCGGGCTGCTCCCTTCCGACCTGCCCTGGGGCGAGCTGTCCGCCGTCGCGGGCGACGCCGCCTACCACTACGTACGCGTCGCCGCCGAACTCGCCCTGCGCGGCGAGGTGGACGGCATCTGCACCGCGCCGCTCAACAAGGAGGCCCTGCACGCCGCCGGCCACCTCTACCCCGGCCACACCGAACTCCTCGCCCACCTCACGGGCGTCGAGGAGGTCTCCATGATGCTGTCCACGCCCCGGGTGAAGGTCATCCACGTCACCACCCACATCGGGCTGATCGACGCCGTGAACCGCATCGAGCCCGGCCTGGTGGAGCGCACGGTGCGCCGCGGCCACGAGGCGATGGTGCGCGCCGGGACCGCCGAGCCGGTGATCGGCGTGTGCGGCATCAACCCGCACGCCGGCGAGAACGGCCTGTTCGGCTACGGCGAGGAGGAGACGAAGATCGTCCCGGCGCTGGAGACGGTCCGCGCCGACGGCATCGACGCCCGCGGCCCGCTGCCCGCGGACACGGCGTTCTACCTGGCCTCGCGCGGCGACTACGACCTCATCGTGGCGATGTACCACGACCAGGGGCACGGCCCGGTCAAGGTCCTCGGCATCGAGGCCGGGGTCAACCTCACCGTCGGCCTGCCGGTCATCCGCACCTCCGTCGACCACGGCACGGCTTTCGACATCGCCGGTACCGGCCGGGCCGAGGCCGGTAGCATGGTCGAGGCCCTGCGCCAGGCCGCCGAGATGTCGACCGCTCCGGCCGCCCGCTGACCGCGGGTCAGCGGCAGGTACGTGTACGGCCCAGGACCCTTAAGGACGCGAAGACCGATGTCTGTGATCGGATCCAAGGCGCGGCGGGATCGCATCGTCCACCTCGCCACCACCACCGGCCTGGCGAGCGTCGAGGAGCTCTCCCAGCTGTTCGGCGTGACGGCGTCGACCATCCGCCGCGACCTGGCCAAGCTCACCACGGACGGCCGCCTGGCCCGCACCTACGGCGGCGCCATGGCGCTGGCCGCGCACCCGGAGGCGTCCCTGCGGCAGCGCGTGGGCGAGGCCTTCGAGGCCAAGCAGGCCATCGCCCGGTGGGCGGCGGCGCGGGTCCGGCCCGGGGAGACGCTGCTGCTCGACGCCGGCTCCACGGTGGGTGCGCTCGCCCACGAATTGCGCACGGCGGAGGACATCACCGTGGCGACCACCGGACTCACCGCCCTGCAGGCGCTGTCCGACGTCGAGACGGTGCACGTGGAGTGCCTCGGCGGGACGCTGCGCCCGCTCAGCCAGGGCTTCGTCGGCCCGCTCACCGAAGCGGCCCTGGAACGCATGACGTTCGACCGGGTCTTCCTCGGCACCGACGGCATCTCCCCCGAACACGGCATCTGCGAGGCCGACCTGCGCCAGACCCGCCTCAAGGAACTGATGGCCCGCCGCGCCGACCACGTCTACGTCCTCGCCCATGCGGCGAAGCTGGGCCGCCGCCCCTTCCACGCCTGGACGGCGCTGCGCGAGGGCTGGACGCTGGTCACCGACGACACGGCCGACCCGGATGTGCTCGAAGCACTGCGGGCGCGTGGGGTCAGGACCGTGACGACCACTCCGGAGCCGGTGACGGCCGGGCCGCGCGGCGGCGACGGGTAGGGCCGCTCGGGCCCGGGCCGCCGGGCGGTGCCGGTCATGGCTGTGCCGTGCCCGGGGCCGTGGCGCTCGGTGCCCGGGCCCCGCTGCTGCCGAAGCGAATTCCCTTCGCCTCCTTGCCGATCGCGCTCAGCAGGATCACCACGGCCAGGGTGGGCAGGATGGTCCACGCCATCGCGGACGGATACCCGTGGCGCTCGGCCAGGGCCTCCTGGATCGGCAGGTTGAGCGCGGCGATGAGATTGCCGAGCTGGTAGGTGACGCCCGGGTAGAAGCCCCGGACGGCGTCCGGGCTCATCTCGGTCAGATGCGCGGGGATGACGCCCCAGGCTCCCTGCACGCACACCTGCATCAGGAAGGACGACAGCATCAGCCACCCGACGGCCGTGGAGAGCACGAAGAACGGCACCACGACCAGGCCCCCCGCCGCCGCGATCATGATCGTCCGGCGGCGGCCCAGCCGCTCGGAGTACGCGCCGAGCAGCACACCGCCGATGATCGCGCCGATGTTGTAGACCACGGCGATGGCGATCGAGGTGTTCGCGGACAGGCCGAGGCCCTTCTTCACGAAGGTCGGGTAGATGTCCTGGGTACCGTGCGACATCCAGTTGAAGGCCGTCATCAGCGCGACCAGGTAGACAAAGCGCCGCAGCACCGCCGGGTTCCTGAACACCTGGTGCGCGGGGGTGCGGTTGAGCCGGACGCTCTTCTCCCACACCTCGCTCTCCTCGACCCGGCTGCGCACCCACAGCGCGACCAGCGCGGGCAGCAGACTGAACGCGAACAGCCCCCGCCAGCCGAAGGCGGGCTCGATGACGAAGAACGCCACGGCGGCCAGCAGATACCCCAGCGAATAGCCGCTCTGCAGCAGGCCCGACCAGAAACCGCGCCGGGCGGGCGGAATCTTCTCCATGGCCAGGGCCGCGCCCAGGCCCCACTCACCGCCCATCCCGATGCCGTACAGCAGCCTCAGCACCAGCAGCACGGTGTAGTTCGGCGCGAAGGCGCAGGCGAACCCGACGATCGAGTAGAAGACGACGTCGACCATGAGCGGTGTGCGGCGTCCTCTGCGGTCCGCCCACATGCCGAAGAGCAGGGCACCGATCGGCCGCATCACCAGCGTGGCGGTCGTGAGGAAGGCCATGTCGGTCAGCGAGACATGGAAGTCGTCGGCTATCTCGCTGTAGACGAGTACGACCAGGAAGTAGTCGAACGCGTCCATCGCCCAGCCGAGATAGGCGGCCACGAAGGCGTTGCGCTGGTCCTTGGTCAGACCCGCTGCCTGCTCTTTCGCCGTGTTCAGCATGGCGGCCTCCCGAAGTCCGCAGCCGAGGCTAGGTTCGGGCCGCGGTGCGGACAACGGGGATCGGGCAAAGCACGGACCAGGATTGGGCCAAGTGCCGGCGGGGCCCGCTAGCGGGGAGGAACGCGCTTTCCCGGCGCCGTGACACCGCCGGACGCGGCGGCGTCGAGGAGGCCGCGGAAGGTGGGGCATTCGAGGTGGCGGGGCGCGGGGCACGCGGCGGCATGCCGCAGGGAGTCGCGCAGGGCGCCCAGTTCACGGATCCGGCGGTCCAGTTCCTCGGCCTTGTCCGTCAGCATCCGCCGGTCGATGCGCGGCTCCCCCTCCGGCGTGAACATGAGCCCGATCTCGTCGAGCGAGAACCCGGCCGCCCGACCCAGCGCGATCAGCGCCAGCCGTTCCAGGACGCCGGGGTCGTACTGGCGGCGCAGGCCGCGCCGGCCGCTCGAGGTGATCAGCCCCTTCTCCTCGTAGAACCGCAGTGTCGAGGCGGGCACCCCGGCGCGCTGCGCCACTTCGGCGATGTCCAGCACTGTCATTGTCTTGACCTCAAGTCGACTTGAAGTAGAACGCTGTCATCACGACCCGACGAAGGCAAGCGGAGGAGACCACGAGCATGGACGCCGAGCGCAGGACCGACGAGAAACAGGCCGCCCGCTGGAACGGGCGTGCCGGGCACGCCTGGGTCGATCTCCAGGCGGTGCTGGACGAGATGTTCAGGCCCTTCGAGGAGCTGCTCGTCGAGGCGATGGCCACCGAGCGGGCGGGCCGTGTGCTCGACGTGGGCTGCGGCACGGGCGGCATCACCCGGGCCGTCGCACGACGGGTGGGTCCGTGCGTCGGTGTCGACATCTCCGGCCCGATGATCGAGGCCGCGCGCGCGTGGGCCGAGCGGGAGGGCGTTCCGGCGTCCTTCGTCCGTGCCGACGCGCAGGATCACCCCTTCGAGCCGGCCACCTTCGACGCCGTCATCTCGCGCTTCGGCGTCATGTTCTTCGACGACCCCGTACGGGCCTTCACCAATCTTCGGCGCGCCGTCCGGGAGCGGGCCGCGCTCCGGTTCGTCGTCTGGCGCGATCCGGGCGAGAACCCGTTCATGACGACGGCCGAGCGCGCCGCCGCCCCCTTCCTGCCGGACCTGCCCGCCCGGCGCCCCGACCAGCCCGGTCAGTTCGCCTTCGCGGACCCGGACCGGATCCGCCGCGTCCTGGCGGAGAGCGGGTGGGACGGGATCGTCATCCGGCCGGTCGACGTGGTCTGCACCCTGCCGGAGCGGGAACTGGTCCGCTACTTCACCCGGCTCGGCCCCCTCGGCATGTTCCTGCCCGAGGTGGACGAGCAGACCCGCGAGCAGGTCGTCGAGACGGTCCGCCCGGCCTTCGACCCCTTCGTGCACGGCTCGGAGGTCCGCTTCACCGCGGCCTGCTGGGTGGTCTCCGCTCGAGCCTCGGCGGCGAAACTTTCGTGAGGCCCGGCCCCCTTTTCCGGGAGCTCACGACTTGCGCATAGTGAGATCACGATGACGCAGAAGAGAGCCCTGGTGGTGCGAGGCGGCTGGGAAGGGCACCAGCCGGTCGAAGCCACGGAGATGTTCCTGCCCTTCCTCCGAAGCAACGGATACGCCGTCCGGGTCGAGGAGTCGACCGACGTCTACGCCGACGCCGCCGAGATGGCCGGCACCGATCTCGTCGTGCAGTGCGTCACGATGTCGCAGATCACGCGCGAGCAGCTGGCCGGACTGAGATCCGCGGTCGCGGCCGGCACCGGCTTCACCGGCTGGCACGGCGGCATCGCCGACTCGTTCCGCGCTTCCTCCGACTATCTGCACCTGGTGGGCGGCCAGTTCGCCACCCACCCGGGCAAGGAGCCGTGCGAGCGCCGCGGCGGGGCGGAGGACAACTTCCTGCCGCACACCATCACTCTCACCGAGGCAGGCCGCGAGCACCCCGTCACCGCGGGCATCGAGGACTTCGAACTGCACACCGAGCAGTACTGGGTGCTCCACGACGACCTCATCGACGTCCTGGCCACCACCACGCACCCCACCCGGCCCTGGGAGCCCTGGCACCGGCCGGTCACCTCACCTGCGGTCTGGACCCGCCGCTGGGGCGCCGGGCGGATCGTGGTGACGACGCCGGGGCACAGCGTCGACATCCTGGAGAACCCCCACGTCCGCACCATCATCGAGAGGGGCATGCTGTGGGCGACGCGCACCGCGTCGGTGTCGTAGGGCTCGGAGTCATCTCCCGCGCGTACCTGGACACGCTGGCCGGCCATCCCGCCGTGCGGGTCACCGCGGTTGCCGACCTGGACGCCTCCCGGTCGGCAACCGTCGCCGCCGAACTGCCCGGTGCCCGGGCGCTGACGGTCGAGGAGCTGCTGAGCAGCCCGGACGTGGACACGGTACTGAACCTCACCACGCCCGCCGCGCACGCGGCGATCGCCCTCGGCGCCATCGGCCACGGCAAGCACGTCTACGGTGAGAAGCCGCTGGCCGCTTCACTCTCCGACGCGCAGGCCGTCATCGAGGCCGCCGCGAGGGCGGGGGTCGGGGTGGGCTGCGCGCCGGACACCGTCCTCGGCACCGGAGTCCAGACCGCGCGGGCGGCCGTGGCGGCGGGGAGCATCGGACGTCCGCTGTTCGCCTCGGCGGTGATGGTCACCCCGGGCCACGAACGCTGGCACCCCCACCCCGACTTCTACTACACCGAGGGCGGCGGCCCCCTGCTGGACATGGGGCCGTACTACCTCGCGTCCCTGATCCACCTGCTGGGTCCGGTGCGGGCCGTGACGGGGGCGTCGAGCCGGCCACGCGCCGAGCGCGTCATCGGTTCCGGTCCGCGTACGGGCGAGCGCATACCGGTGGAGGTGGACAGTCATGTCTCCGGTGTGCTGGAGCACGCCGACGGGACGCTGACGACGATCACGACGAGCTTCGACGGGGTGGCCACCACGGCGGCCCCGATCGAGGTCCACGGAGAGCGGGGCACCCTCGCCGTCCCGGACCCGAACCGCTTCGACGGCGACGTACGCCTCTTCGAACTCGGCGGCACACAATGGCGGACCCTCCCGCCGTCCGCGGGCTACGCCGACGGCGCCCGCGGCGTCGGACTGCTCGACTTCGTCGCCGCCGACATGCGGCGGGCGCCGCGCGCGAACGGCGAACTCGCACTGCACGTGCTGGAGACGATGACCGCCCTGCTCCGTTCGTCGGCCGAGGGGCGGCGGATCGAGCTGACGACGTCGGCGGAGCCGCCCGCCCCCGTGCCGCTGACGGCTGCCGAGGAGTGGGAAGGCCGGGCCGCCCCGAGGCCCGCGTGACGCGGCGGAGCCCGGGGTCAGTCGACGGGCCAGGTGTGGGCCGGCGCGTTCATGTGCATGTAGTCCATGTACGTCGTGGTCATCTGCCGCAGCGCCTCACGCCGGTCGGAGATGCCGGCCTTCTCCAGGTGGTGGACGGTCTCGGCCTGCCACAGGGCGCCGTTGCGCCCGGTGACGCAGCGCTGCTCGATGATGCCCAGCAGGGGTTCGCGCCAGGCCGTGTCCATGCCGGCCAGCTCCAGGCCCCGGTGGGCGAGCGGCAGCAGGCGCCGCAACACCAGTTCCGTGACGGGCACTTCACCCACGCCGGGCCAGTACAGGCGGGCGTCGATGCCGTCGCGGGACGCGGTGTGCAGGTTCTCCTCGGCGACCGAGAAGGACATCCGCGTCCACACCGGCCGGTCCTCGTCGACCAGGGCGCGGGTCAGTCCGTAGTAGAAGGCTCCGTTGGCGATGGTGTCGGCGACGGTGGGGCCGGCGGGCAGCACCCGGTTCTCGATCCGCAGGTGCGGGCCGCTCCCGGTGACGGCGTAGACGGGGCGGTTCCACCGGTAGATCGTGCCGTTGTGCAGGGTCAGTTCGCCCAGTTGCGGGATGCCGCCGTGGTCGAGCATCTCCTGCGGGTCCTCGTCGTCGCACAGTGGCAGCAGGGCCGGGAAGTAGCGGACGTTCTCCTCGAAGAGGTCGAAGACGCTGGTGATCCACCGTTCCCCGAACCACACCCGGGGCCGTACCCCCTGGGCCTTGATCTCCTCGGGCCGGGTGTCGGTGGCCTGCTCGAACAGGGGGATGCGGGTCTCGCGCCACAACTCCCTGCCGAACAGGAAGGGCGAGTTCGCCGCCAGGGCGATCTGCACCCCGGCGACGGCCTGGGCGGCGTTCCAGTAGTCGGGGAACTGCCGGGGGGCGACCTGGAGGTGGAACTGGGTACTGGTGCAGGCGGCCTCGGGCGTGATGGTGTCGGCGTACGTCGACAGGCGCTCCACGCCGTCGACGGTGATCCGCAGGTCCTCGCCGCGCGCCGCGAAGATCTGCTCGTTGAGCAACTGGTACCGCGGATCGCCGGAGAGGGCGGACCCGCTCACGTCCGACTCCCCCAGGGTCGGCAGGATGCCCACCATGATCAGGTGCGCGCCCACGGCGGAGGCCCGGTCCTCGGCGTGGTTGAGGGCGTCCCGGATCGCCTGCTCCCAGGCTCCGGGGCCACCGGTGGTCAGCTCCCGCGGCGGAATGTTGATCTCCAGGTTGAAGCGGCCCAGCTCGCTCGACCAGGCGGGGTCCGCGATCGCCCCGAGCACGTCGGTGTTGCGCATGACCGGCAGACCGTGATCGTCCACCAGGTTGAGCTCGATCTCCAGCCCGACGTGGGGGCGCTCGCTCTCGAAGCCGGACTCGCGCAGCATCCGGGCCAGCGCTTCGAGGTCGGTGTGCATCTTGTCCCGGTACCGACGGCGGTCCTCCCGTGTGAACACCAGGGCCGGCACGTCACGTCCCATCGTGCTCCTCCCGAGTCCCCTCGGCGGATCCCTACTGGTCCAAGAGTCGCACCTTGTCGTGACGGCCGCACCCACCTAGCCTGACTTTGTGCCGCAAATAAACAAACCCCGAACGCACAGTGCCGTGCCGGGCAACGGCAACTCCCTCACCCGACTCCGTGTCGCAATCACCGTCTTCTTCGCGCTGGACGGCTTCGTCTTCGCCGGCTGGGTCGTGCGCATCCCCGCGATCAAGGAACAGACCGGCGCCTCCGCCAGCGCCCTCGGCCTCGCCCTCCTGGGCGTCTCGGCCGGAGCAGTCGTCACCATGATCCTCACCGGGCGCCTGTGCCGCCGCTACGGCAACCACCAGGTCACCGTGGTCTGCGCCGTCCTGCTCTCCCTCAGCGTCGCCCTGCCCCCGCTGACCCACTCGGCCCTGGCGCTCGGCCTGGTCCTGCTGCTCTTCGGCGCCGCGTACGGCGGGATCAACGTCGCCTTCAACAGCGCCGCCGTCGATCTCGTGGCCGCGCTGGGGCGGCCGATCATGCCGAGCTTCCATGCCGCCTTCAGCCTGGGCGGCATGATCGGCGCCGGGTTGGGCGGGCTGGTCGCCGGAGCCCTCTCCCCCACCCGGCATCTGCTGCTGCTCACCGTCGTCGGGCTGCTCGTCACCGCCGTGGCGGGCCGTACGCTGCTGCGGTGCGAGCCGCCGGCTCCGCCGGAGCGCGGGCAGCCCGAGGAGGGTGCCCGGGTCCGGCCAGCCGGCCGGACCCGGGGTCTGGTGCTCGTGTTCGGCCTGATCGCGGGGTGCACCGCCTACGGCGAGGGGGCGCTGGCCGACTGGGGCGCCCTGCACCTCGAACAGGACCTGGACGCCTCGCCGGGCGCAGCGGCCGTCGGCTACTCCTGCTTCGCCCTCGCCATGACGGTGGGCCGTCTCACCGGCACGACGCTCCTGGAGCGCCTGGGGCGGACCCGGACCGTCGTCGCGGGCGGCACCACCGCGGCGGCGGGCATGCTGCTCGGCTCGCTCGCCCCCTCCCTGTGGGCGGCCCTGCTCGGGTACGCGGTGACGGGCATCGGCCTCGCGAACCTCTTCCCCGTGGCCGTGGAACGGGCGGGCGCGCTCGCCGGCCCCGGTGGAGTGGCCACCGCCTCCACACTGGGCTACGGCGGCATGCTGCTGGGGCCGCCCGCCATCGGCTTCATGGCGGACTGGTTCTCCCTCCCCGCCGCTCTCACCAGCGTGGCGATCCTGGCCGCCCTGGCCGCGGTCATCGGCCTCGCGACGCGCACCGCCATGGCCCGCTGACCCCGGCCGGGCGGCTCAGGCGTCGGGAGCCGCGTGGACGCGCCGCCCGTCCACGAAGGTCTGCAGGACGCGGGTGGCGGCGACCTCCTCGGGCGGGCCCGCGAACGGATCGCGGTCCAGCACGACGAGATCGGCCGCCTTGCCGACGGTGATGCTGCCGGTGATGTCGTCGAGGTGGTTCACATGGGCGCTGCCCGCCGTGTACGCGGCGACGGCGGTCCCCAGGTCGAGGCGCTGCTCCGGGAGGAAGGCCGGGGTGCCGTCGGGCGCGCCGGGGGTGATCCGGTTGACGGCCACGTGGACGGCCTGGAGCGGGTCGGGGCTGCTGACCGGCCAGTCGCTGCCCGCGGCCAGGGTCGCCCCCGCCCGCAGCAGACCGCCGAAGGGGTACTGCCAGGCGCCGCGTTCGGCCCCGAGGAAGGGCAGGGTCAGTTCGTCCATCTGCGGTTCGTGCGCGGCCCACAGCATCTGGAGGTTGGCGCTCGCGCCCAGGGCACGGAAGCGCGGCAGGTCGTGCGGGTGCACGACCTGGAGGTGCGCCAGGTGGTGGCGGGTGTCGCGCCATCCGTTGGCCGTGCGGGCGGCCTCCACGGCGTCGAGCGCCTCGCGCACGGCCCGGTCGCCGAGCGCGTGGAAGTGCACCTGGAAGCCGAGCGCGTCGAGCGCGGTGACGTACTTCCTCAGTTCTCCCGGTTCGACGAAGCTGATGCCGCTGTTGTCCGAGGCGCAGCCGCAGCCGGTCAGATACGGGGTGAGCAGGGCGGCGGTGTGGTTCTCGGCGATGCCGTCCTGCATGATCTTCACGGTGGTGGCACGGAAGCGGCCGATACTCAACTCCGCCCGCCGGGCGTCGAGTTCCGGGATCTGCTCGGCGCCACGCTCACGGTCCCACCACAGGGCGCCGACGACCCGGGCGGTGAGCAGGCCCCGGTCGAGGGCCGCCCGGTAGGCGGGCGCCGGGTCGGTCATGTTGGCGTACGCGCCGACGATGGCGTCCTGCCAGGCGGTGACGCCGTGGGAGTGCAGCACGGCCTGGGCCCTGAGCAGAGCGGCGAGCTGTTCCTCCGGCGTGGGGTCCGGCACCAGCCTGCCGACGAGGTGGACCGCGCCCTCCTGGAGCATGCCGGTGGGGTGGCCGCCGGCGTCGCGCTCGATGCGGCCGTCGGCGGGGTCGGGGGTCCGGGCGTCGATGCCCGCGCGCTCCAGAGCGCGGCTGTTGACCCAGGCGCCGTGGTGGTCGCGGTTGGGCAGGAAGACGGGGCGGTCCGGGACGATCGCGTCGAGCGCGGCCGCGGTGGGCGAGCCGCCGGGGAAGGCCTCCAGGGACCAGCCGCCGCCGGTGATCCACTCGGCGTCGGGGTGCTCGTCCGCGTAGGCCTTGATCCTGTGCAGGTACTCGTCCGGGTCGACGGTGTCGGCGAGGTGGCACAGGCCGAGTTCGAGCCCCGCGCCCTGGGGGTGGACGTGGGCGTCCTGGAAGCCGGGCAGCAGCAGCTTCCCGGCCAGGTCGACGACCTCGGTGCCGGGCCCGATCAGCTCGTGCACCTCGTCGTGGCCGACGGCGGCGATCCGCCCGTCGCGCACGGCCACGGCGGTGGCGCGGCTGCGGGCGGGGTCGACGGTGTGCACGGGGCCGCCGGTCAGGACGAGGTCGGCGGGTCCCGTGGCCTGGGGGTGAGACATGCGGATGAGCTCCATGAGGGGTCAGACCGCCGTGCGGTCCATCGGCAGGGTGAGGGACTCGGCGTCGGTGCCGCTCCCCGTGGTGAAGTACGGCGCGTGCCTGACGTACTTGGCGACCGCGGCCATACCGAGGCCGGCCAGCACGATCACGGCGGGCAGCGAGAACATGAACCAGCCGTTGTCCGGGCTCAGTTCGAAGTCGTCGGTCATGGTCAGGTACGAGTATCCGAGGTAGCCGCCGAGGCCCAGCAGGACCAGGCCGGACAGGGCGGGCACGCCGACGGCGAGCAGCGCCTCGCGCACCCCGTCGTGCCGCGCGGAACGGAAACGCACGGCGCAGGCGAGCGCGGTGAGGCCGTAGTAGAGGGCGACGATCAGACCGATGGCGTTGACGGCGGCCAGCAGCATGTCGCTCAGCTTGGGCAGCGCGACCGCGAGCAGGGCGATCACTCCGGCGATGGCCATCACCACGACCGTGCCGACGGCGGGCGTGCCGTACCGCGGGTGGATCCTGGTCCACAGCGGGCCCATGGTGCGGTCGCGGCCCATGGCGAGCAGCCCGCGTGCCGTGGGGATCAGGGTGGCCTGCACGGAGGCGACGGCGGAGAACATCAGCGCGACCAGGGGCAGGGTCGCCCAGGGTTCGGCGGCCAGCTTCTCGCCGAGGTAGGGCAGCGCCTGCGGGCCGTTGCGGACGAGTTCGGCGAGGCTCATCTCGCGCTGGAAGGCGACGGAGGCGAACAGGAACAGGCCGAGCATGGCGAACAGGGCGATGAACCCGCCCCGGGCCGAGTCGCCCGGCCTCCTGGTCTCCTCGGTGACGCTGAAGGCCGCGTCCCAGCCCCAGAAGAAGAACACCGCGAGGACCAGGCCCTGGGCGAAGGCGGTGCCGTCGGGGATCTCGAAGGGGTTGAACCAGGACAGGGAGAAGGCGTGGTGGCCGGTGATCAGGGCCCAGCCGCAGAAGCCGAGCAGCACCGTGTACTCGAAGACCAGCAGGGCGAACTGGAAGCGGGTGGTGGCGCGCATCCCGGTGACGGTCAGGGCGGTGAGGGCGAGGAGGATCACCAGCCCCACCGCCGTGGTGACCCCGGTGGACGAGGGGTCGAGGGTGATGCCGGCGAGGGTGTGCAGGCCGGTTCTGTTGGCGAGGATCAGGACGACCGAGCCCATGATCGCGCTGGTGTAGGCGCAGAAGACGACCGAGCCGACCACGGTGACCCAGCCGGTCAGGAAGCCGGGCCAGGGGCCGAGGGACTTGCCGACCCACACGTAGCCGTTGCCGCAGTTGGGTTCCGAGCGGTTCAGCCGGGCGTAGGCGGTGGCGATGCCGAGCACCGGAAGGAACGCCAGCAGCAGGAGCGCCGGGGCCTGCAGGCCCACGATGGAGGCGGTCGTCCCCATGCCGATGGCGATGCTGGTGGTGGCGGCGGTACTGGAGGCGGCGAGGGCGACGCCGTCGACGACGCCGAGGGATCGGCGCAGTGCGGGGCGTGGCCCGGTGGACGGGCTCGGTGTGGACGACATGAATGGCTCCTCGGGGACGAGGGGACGGGAAGAGCCGCGCGGGAATGCGATCGAACAGCCGGCGTCCCCATTGCGTCAATCCTGTTGACATAACGGGGCGGGGGCCGTTCGCTGAGTGCCGGAGAGCCGGTCGGCCGCCACGAGAGGAGCCCGGTCATGTCCACCCGTGTGCCGCAGGAACGCAGACGCCGGCGGCCCACCCGCTCCGGGGTCCTGCTGTCGGAGGACCTGATCGTGGCGACCGCGCTGCGGCTGATCGGGGAGCACGGCCCCGAGGCGCTGAGCGTGCGCCGGCTCGGTGCGGCCCTGGGCTGCGATCCGAGCGCTCTGTACCGCTACTTCCACGGCACCGACGACCTGGTGCTGGCCATCGCGGACCGGATCATCGGCGACGCGATGGCGGGTTTCGTCCCCGGGGACGACTGGGTGGCCGCGCTGCGGGAGATGGCCCTGCGAGTCCGCGCCGGGTATCTCGCCCACCCCCGGGCGGCCGCCCTCGCCGCGCACCGGGTGACCCGGCGCAGGAACGAGATCCAGGCCGTGGAGACGGGGATCGGTCTGCTGCTGTCGGCGGGCTTCGAGCCGGCCCGCGCGGCGCGGCTCTACCTGGCCTTCATCGACACCGTCCTCAGCCACGCCGCCGCGGACGCCGCGTTCGAGGCGCTGCCGCGGGAGCGGCGCGAGGCCGATCACCGCGCCTGGCGGAACGTCTACCAGGGCCTGGACCCGGCGACACACCCGGCGCTGACCGCGATCCGTCCCGAACTGCCCGGGATGGCGGACAGCTCCTTCGAGGAGGCGGTGGACCTGATGCTGGAGGCGCTGGCGGCGCGGGCCCCGGTCGAGCGTCGAGAGGCAGGTGACGCCGACCGGCTCGGCCCACCGCGTCCATCACCTGGTGATCGGCACCCCGGCATCGGGGTACCCGGGGCTCGCCCCCGGTGATCACCGGGCACGCCATGACGAGGAGGCAGACCCGTGACCGAACAGCAGCACCCCGGCGAGCAGCACCCGACCCCGGAGTTTCCCTCCCAGGACCAGCCGCACCCGGGCTGGACGGGCCCCATGGACCCGCCCCCGGACCACGGTGAGGAGTCCTACCGGGGCAGTGGCCGGCTGGAGGGCCGCAAGGCCGTGATCACCGGTGGGGACTCCGGGATCGGCCGGGCGGTCGCCCTGGCGTTCGCCCGTGAGGGAGCCGATGTGCTCTTCACCCACCTGGACGACGAGAAGGACGACGCCGCCGAGACGGCCCGGCTGGTCGAGGAGGCCGGACGGCGTGCCGTGCCCGTCTCGTGCGACGTGCGGGAGGAGGCGAACTGCCAGTCGCTGATCGACCGTGCCGTCGAGGAGTTCGGCCGGATCGACGTCCTGGTGAACAACGCGGCGTACCAGATGTCGCAGCCGGACGGCATCGAGTCGATCTCCACCGAGCAGTTCGACCGGGTGATGCGCACCAACCTGTACGGCATGTTCTGGCTGTGCAAGCTGGCCCTGCCGCACATCCCGGAGGGCGGCAGCATCATCAACTCCACGTCGGTGCAGGCCTACAAGCCCAGTCCGCACCTGCTGGACTACGCGACGACGAAGGGCGCGATCGTCACCTTCACCCAGGGCCTCGCGCAGATGCTGATCGAGAAGGGCGTCCGGGTCAACGCGGTGGCACCGGGCCCGGTCTGGACACCGCTGATCCCGGCGACGCTGCCGGACACGCAGACGTTCGGCAAGCAGGCCCCCATCGGGCGGCCCGCGCAGCCGGCCGAGATGGCTCCGGCGTACGTCTTCCTGGCCTCCCAGGAGGCGTCGTACATCACCGCGGAGATCGTCAACGCGACGGGCGGCACACCACTGCCGTAAAACCGGGCACCTGGAGCGCGCTCCATGCGGCACACTCGGCGGCATGGAGACCGCCGAGTTCCTTCGAGCACTGGAGAACGAGGGCCGCCTGCTGGCCGCGGCCGCCGAGGCGGCGGGGACGGACGCCAAGGTGCCGACCTGCCCGGAATGGCAGGTGCGCGACCTGCTGCGGCACACCGGCGCGGTGCACCGCTGGGCCGCCGCGTACGTCGCGGAAGGCCTGACCGAGCCCCGCCCCCTGCCCGAACCCGCCGCCCTCGACGGCGCGGAGCTGGTGGCCTGGTACCGCGACAGCCACCGCCTGCTCGTCGGCACGCTGGCCAGCGCCTCACCCGAGGTGGCGTGCTGGGCCTTCCTGCCCGCCCCGTCCCCGCTGGCCTTCTGGGCCCGGCGGCAGGCGCACGAGACGGCGGTGCACCGAGTCGACGCGGAGTCCGCACGCGGGGGCGGTGCGACCGCGCTCGCCCCGGAGTTCGCGACCGACGGCATCGACGAACTCCTGCGCGGGTTCCACGCCCGCGCGAAGAGCCGGGTCCGCACTCCCGAGGCGCGCGTGCTGCGGGTGCGCACGGACGACACCGACGGGGTGTGGACCGTACGGCTGTCCCCGGAACCGCCCGTGACCACACCGGGCGCGTCCGGGGAGGCCGAGTGCGAACTGTCCGGACCCGCCGAGCAGTTGTACCTGGCGCTGTGGAACCGGGCCCCCTTGCCCAGGGTCACGGGCGACCGGGCGCTCGCCGCGCTGTGGCGGGAGGCGTCCGCGGTCTGACCTGACCTAGGGCGTGTCGTCGGTCAGCATCCGCGCGAGCACCGCGCGCTGCACGGGCAGCACCTCGCCGTGCAGCGTGCGTCCTTTCGCCGTGAGAGCGACCTGCACGCCCCGTCGGTCCTGCGGGCACATGCAGCGCTCGACGAGCCCCTCCTTCTCCAGCCGGGCGATCAGCCGCGACAGCGCGCTCTGGCTGAGATGCACCCGCTCGGAGATCTCCTGGACGCGGTAGGAGGACGTGCCGTTCGACACCCGGCACCCGGCGAGGACGTCGAGCACCTCGAAGTCACTGGCGCACAGGCCATGGCCGTGCAGGGCCCGGTCGAGTTCGCACTGGGTGCGCGCGTGCAGCGCCAGGATGTCCCGCCACTGTTCCACGAGGGCCTGCTCGGCCTGCTTCGCCGCCATGCGCGGCACCGTAACAGAGAACCAAGATTGTTGCATCAGAATTAAATGCACTTGCATTCCATGCATGCACATGTAGTGTCCCGGGCATGACCTCTCCGCTCACCACCCCCACGTCCGACGGGCGTTGGACTCCCCGGCTCTGGGGCACCCTCCTGGTGCTCTGCGCCGCGATGTTCCTGGACGCCCTGGACGTGTCCATGGTCGGCGTGGCGCTGCCGTCCATCGGCGCCGACCTCGGCCTGTCGACCTCCGCGCTGCAATGGATCGTCAGCGGCTACATCCTGGGCTACGGCGGTCTGCTGCTCCTCGGTGGCCGCACCGCCGACCTGCTGGGCCGGCGCCAGGTCTTCCTGGTGGCCCTGGGTGTCTTCGCCCTGGCCTCACTGCTCGGCGGCATCGTCGACTCGGGTCCGCTGCTCATCGCCAGCCGCTTCGTCAAGGGCCTCAGCGCGGCCTTCACGGCCCCCGCCGGCCTGTCGATCATCACCACGACGTTCCCCGAAGGCCCGCTCCGCAACCGGGCGTTGGCCATCTACACCACCTGTGGCGCCACCGGCTACTCGATGGGGCTGGTCTTCTCCGGCCTGCTCACCGAGGCGAGTTGGCGGCTCACGATGCTGCTGCCCGCCCCCATCGCGCTGATCGCCCTGCTCGTGGGCCTGAAGTTGCTGCCGCGCAGTGCGCGTGAGCGGGGCGAGGGCGGCTACGACATCCCCGGCGCCGTGCTCGGCACCGCCTCGATGCTGCTGCTCGTCTTCACCGTCGTCGAGGCGCCCGAGGTGGGCTGGGAGTCGGCGCGGACCGTCCTGTCCTTCGCCGCGGTGGCCGTCCTGCTGGCCGCCTTCGTCGCCGTCGAGCGGCGCTCCCCCAGTCCGCTGGTCCGGCTCGGCGTGCTGCGCTCGGGACCGCAAGTGCGGGCCCAGCTGGGCGCGTTGACGTTCGTCGGCAGCTACATCGGCTTCCAGTTCCTGGTCACGCTGTACATGCAGCAGCTGCTCGGCTGGTCCGCACTGCACACCGCCCTCGCCTTCCTGCCGGCCGGTGCGCTGGTGGCGCTGTCCGCGACGAAGGTGGGAGCCGTCATCGACCGGTTCGGCACGGCCCGGCTGATCGTGCTCGGCTTCGCCCTGATGGTCACCGGCTACGTGCTGTTCCTGCGCATCGACCTCGACCCGGTCTACGCGGCGGTGATCCTGCCGACGATGCTGCTGGTCGGCTCGGGCTTCGCACTGACCTTCCCCTCCCTCAACGTCCAGGCCACCAACGGTGTCGACGAGCACGAGCAGGGCATGGTCTCCGGGCTGCTCAACACCTCGGTCCAGGTGGGCGGCGCGATCTTCCTCGCCGTCGTGACGGCGGTGGTGACCGCGCACACCCCCGAGGGCACCGACGCCACCCCGCAGGCCGTCCTCGACAGCTACCGTCCCGGCCTCACGGTGGTGACACTCATCGCCCTCGCCGGTCTGCTGATCACCCTGACCGGACTGCGGACCCGCCGGGAACGGCCGTCCGTGGTGGTCGCCAAGTCCACTCCCCGGGAGGCGGAGCGCGTCGCCGTACGCGACTAGCGCAACCAGGGGGACCGCCTCCGACCGTGCGCCCGGCGGGCCTGCTTGCCCGCCGGGCGCACCCCTGTTTGACTCGTCGTATGACGACGCACGGGGGACGGCGCACTCAGGCCGAGCGGGACGCCATCACGGTCGAGATCGGGTACGCGCTGTGCAGTGCGGCCTTCGCGGCGGCGGTGGTCTTCGGGGCCGTGGCCGGCCCGGCGCTGCTCTTCGACCTGCCGGACACGGTGGAACACCTGCTGCCGCGCGCCGGACTGGTGCTCGCTCCCGTCCTCTTCGCCGCCCGGGTCGTCAGCGTGCTCGTCCGGTTCCGGTCGGCGGGTCAGCCCAGCCAGCCCGGCCGCACCAGCCCCGACTCGTAGGCGAGCACGACGAGTTGGGCCCGGTCGCGGGCGTTCAGCTTCACCATCGTACGACTGACGTGGGTCTTCGCGGTGAGCGGGCTGACCACCAGGCGTCGCGCGATCTCCTCGTTGGACAGGCCGATGCCGACCAGGGCCATCACCTCCCGCTCCCGTTCGGTGAGCAGGGCCAGGACGTCGGCCGCCGCCGGCTCCTTGGAGCGGGCCGCGAACTCGGCGATCAGCCGGCGCGTCACACCCGGCGAAAGCAGCGCGTCCCCCGCTACCACCGCACGCACCGCGCGCAGGAGTTCGTCCGGCTCGGTGTCCTTCACCAGGAAACCGGAGGCACCCGAGCGGATCGCCTCGAAGACGTACTCGTCGAGTTCGAAGGTGGTCAGCATGACCACCTTCACGTCTTTCAGGGCCGGGTCCTCGGTGACCCGGCGGGTCGCTGCCAGGCCGTCGAGCGCGGGCATGCGGATGTCCATCAGAACGACGTCGGGCCTCAGTTCGCGGACCCGGCGCACGGCCTCCTCGCCGTCGGCGGCCTCCGCGGCCACCTCGATGTCCGGCTGCGCGTCGAGCAGCGCCCGGAATCCCGCCCGGACCAGTGACTGGTCGTCGGCGAGCAGTACGCGGATCACCGGTCCTCCTCAGGTGGTTCAGCGGCCGGGCTCATGTGCCGGCGGAAGCCGTGAGCGGCAGGACGGCGAGTACCCGGAACCCGCCGTCCGGGCGGGTACCCGCCTCGATGGTGCCGCCCAGCGCGGCGGCCCGCTCCCGCATACCGGCCAGGCCGTTGCCGCTGCCGCCGGCCTCGGCGCCGGTCGCGGGCCCGTCGTCGTCGACGCGCAGCCGCAGCACGCGCGAGTCGTGGGCGAGGTACACGCGGGCGTGCCGCGAGCCCGAGTGCCGTACGACGTTGGTCAGAGCCTCCTGGACGATCCGGAAGGCGGCGAGGTCGGTGCCGGGCGCGAGGCGCGGCGGCTCGCCCTCGACGTCGACGGTCAGACCCGCACTCGCCGCCTGCGCCACCAGTTCGGGCAGCCGGTCCAGGCCGGGCGCCGGGGCGCGAGGCGCGTCACCGGGCGCGCGCAGGGTGCCGAGCACCTGGCGCACCTCGCCGAGCGCTTCTTTGCTCTTGGCCTTGATCGTGGTGAGGGCCGACCGGGCCTGCTCGGGGTCGGTGTCGAGGAGCGCGAGGCCGACGCCCGCCTGCACATTGATCACGGAGATGCTGTGGGCGAGTACGTCGTGCAGCTCCCGGGCGATCCGCAGCCGCTCCTCGTCGGCCCGCCGCCGCGCGGCCTCGGCACGCTCGGCCCGCTCGCGGACCCACTGCTCGCGCCGGACCCGGAACAGCTCCGAGACCGCCACGATCGTCACCACCCAGGTGGCGACGACGACCTCCTCACCCCAGGAGACGGCGGAGTCCCCCGACGGCGGCAGCCACCGGTACAGCCAGTGCGCCACCAGGACGTGCCCGGCCCAGAGCGCCCCCATCGCGACCCACGCCGCCCAGCGGTGCCCGGCGACGATCGCGCTGAAGCACGCAAGAGCGACGGTGAAGAACACCGGCCCGTAGGGATAACCGGCCCCCAGGTAGAGCATGACGGCGCCCGCCGTGCCGAAGACCACCGCCACCGGATACCGCTTCCGCCACAGCAGCAGTCCCCCGGCCACCAGCAGCAGCACCCGCGCGAAGACATCCAGCGGCGCCCGCTCGCCGTCCTGGGCATGGGCGGCGAAGTTCGAGCCGGCCAGCACGAAGACCGTGACGGCGACGGTCGACCGCCAGGGCCACCGGGGCGCATCCTCCCACCGGACCCACCAAGGCGGACCGGTCCGCCACCACTGCGGCGGACCACCCCGCAGACGCTGCTCGTCCATACCGGCCACGCTAGACGCCACACTCCCGCACCGGCGTCACCCCGGCGTGGTGATCACACGTACTCCCCGGGAAGTACGCCGTCGCCCGCGGCCAGGTCTCCCGCACCTGCGCCGAGCACCGTTCTTCCTCAGCCGCACGCTCCGCCGACGCGTTGGAGCGAGCGCGCCCCGCCCACCGCCGGCATCAGCGGCCTGGCGCTGGATCCCCTGTGGCTCCGGGTACCAGCCCCACCCCTTCGGCGAGTCGCCCCACCGCGTGGCGGAAGAACGACGCCCGGTCCTCCACGACCCGGTGGAACTGGCCGAACAACTCGAAGCCGACCAGGCCGTACAGCTGGGCCCAGGCCGCGACGAGAGCGGTCACCGACTCCGGAGGGAGGTCCGGCGCGAGGTCGGCGGTGAGCCGTTCGGCCTCCGGGCGCAGGTCGGACGGGAGTGCGGGTCCGGCCAGGCCGGAGCCGTGGTGGGCGTCGCGTGCGATGCCGATGAGCAGGAGGCCGACGCGGGCGGCAGGCGGGACGGTGGTGTCGGGGGCGGTGTAGCCGGGCACGGGCGACCCGTAGATCAGCGCGTACTGGTGGGGGTGGTCCAGCGCCCAGCCCCGCACCGCCTCACAGACCGCGATCCACCGCCGGAAGGGGTCGGCCGCCGGCTCATGTGCCGCCTCGGCGCGCTCGCCGAGGGAGTCGTAGGCGTCGATGATGAGAGCGGTCAGCAGGTCGTCGCGGCTGGGGAAGTACCGGTACAGCGCGGAGGAGACCATGCCGAGCTCACGGGCCACGGCCCGCAGTGAGAGCCGCGCGGCGCCCTCGGCCGCGAGCTGTCTGCGGGCCTCGTCCTTGATGGCCGCGGTGACTTCGATCCTGGCCCGGGCGCGGGCGCCGTGTGCGGTACTCATGCGGGGCAGTGTGCCACGAAAGCAGAGCGGTGCACACAAACGAGAGCGCCGCCCAAAAAAGAGAGCAGTGCTCTTGCGTCAGCGCACCGACCTCCGGCAGACTGACATCAGCAAGCGAGAGCACCGCTCACAAAAGAGAGCGACGCTCCGCACGACAACCTCAGGGGATGCCATGTCGACCCACGTCCGCAAGCCCGGCTGGTTCACCGTCAACGTCTTCAACCGCCTGGTCAGCTGGATGACCCGCCGCGGCATCAGCGTCTGGGGCTCGCGCGTCCTCGCCGTCCGCGGCCGCAAGAGCGGCCAGTGGCGCACCACCCCGGTCAACCTGCTGACCCTGGACGGCCGGCAGTACCTCGTCGCACCCCGCGGTCATGTCCAGTGGACGCACAACATGCGGGCGGCGGGCGGCGGCGAGCTGCACCTCGGCAAGCGCGTTGAGGCGTTCACCGCCACCGAGGTGGCCGACGACGACAAGACCCCGATCCTGCGCGCCTACCTCAAGCGCTGGAAGGCGGAGGTCGGGGTCTTCTTCGACGGCGTGGGCCCGGACTCCCCGGACGACCGGCTCCGCCGGATCGCCCCCGACCACCCGGTCTTCGAGATCACTCCGAAGGGCTGACCTCGTCGTCCGGCACGACGGGACGCCGGTCCAGCGCGGCCAGGGCCCGCTGGGCCAACGGATGCGTGCGGACGATCTCGCCCAGCGACGTCGCGCCCTGCGCGATGTCCTTGAACGCCTTCCAGGCGGGGCGGAAGCTCGTCAGCGCCGCGTGGAACAGCCCGGGGCGGCGTTCGAACACGGCCAGCAGCCGCTTGCCGACGCTCATCTCCACGCCGAGCCCGGCCTTGACCGCGAACGCGTAGTTGAGGGCCTGGCGGCGCGTGTCCACCGCGTCGTGCGCCTCGGCGATCCGTACCGCCCACTCCCCCGCGAGCCGCCCGGACCGCAGCGCGAAGGAGATGCCCTCGCGGGTCCACGGCTCCAGCAGGCCCGCGGCGTCGCCGCACACCAGCACACGGCCGCGCGACAGGGGCGAGTCGTCGGCCCGGCAGCGGGTCAGGTGCCCGGAGGAGATGCTGGGCTCGAAGCCCGCGAGGCCCAGCCGTCCGACGAAGTCCTCCAAGTACCGCTTCGTCGCAGCGCCTTCACCCCGCGCCGAGATCACTCCGACCGTCAGGGTGTCGCCCTTGGGGAAGACCCATCCGTAACTGCCGGGCATGGGGCCCCAGTCGATGAGGACCCGCCCCTTCCAGTCCTCGGCCACGGTGTCCGGCACGGGGATCTCGGCCTCCAGGCCGAGGTCCACCTGGTCGACCTTGACCCCGACATGGGCGCCTATGCGGCTGGCGCTGCCGTCCGCTCCGACCACGGCACGCGCGAGCAGGACCTCGCCGCCCTGGAGGAGCACGGCGACCGTGCGCCGGTCGGGCACCGCCGAGCCGTGCTGCTCGACCCGCTGGACCGTCACCCCGGTACGCAGTTCGGCGCCCGCCTTCTGCGCGTGCTCGACGAGCTGCTGGTCGAACTCGGGCCGGTTGATCAGCCCGAACAGCATCTGCCGGGAACGGCGGGTGCGTGTGAAGCGGCCGTTGTGGGAGAACGTCACCGCATGCACCCGGTCCCTGAGCGGCAGCTCGAAGCCGGGCGGGAGGGCGTCGCGCGAGGGCCCGATGATGCCACCGCCGCACGTCTTGTACCGCGGCAGCTCCGCTTTCTCCAGCAACAGCACACGTCTGCCGGCGACCGCCGCCGCGTACGCTGCCGAAGCGCCCGCGGGTCCCGCGCCCACCACGACGACGTCCCACACCTGTTGCACGTCGTCCGCCGAAGAGTTCTCGCTGCTCACGATGGTCTACTGCTCCCGATCAAGCCGCCTGCCGCTGCTACCTCCCGCATCCTACGGCGGACCTGGTCACGGACCGCTGTGGGAGGATCTACAGCACTCACCGCTACAACGTCGCACCCACGAGGAGCGTGCCCATGTCGTCGAATCCGGTCGCCGAGACCGTCGCCTCGCTGATGCCGAGGGCGAAGGAGGAACTCACCGAACTGGTGGCCTTCCGGTCGGTGGCCGACTTCGACCAGTTCCCGAGGAGCGAGAGCGAGGACGCCGCCCGCTGGGTCGCCGACGCGCTCGCGGCCGAGGGCTTCCAGGACGTGGCCCTGCTCGACACCCCCGACGGCACGCAGTCGGTGTACGGCCACCTGCCCGGCCCGGCGGGGGCGAAGACCGTCCTGCTCTACGCCCACTACGACGTGCAGCCGCCGCTGGACGAGGCCGGCTGGACCACCCCGCCGTTCGAGCTGACCGAGCGGGACGGACGCTGGTACGGGCGTGGGGCCGCCGACTGCAAGGGCGGCGTGATCATGCATCTGCTGGCACTGCGCGCGCTGAAGGCGAACGGCGGCGTACCGGTCCATGTGAAGGTGATCGCCGAGGGCTCGGAGGAGCAGGGCACGGGCGGCCTGGAGCGGTACGCCGAGGAACACCCGGAGCTGCTGGAGGCCGACACGATCGTCATCGGCGACGCGGGCAACTTCCGCGTGGGCCTGCCGACCGTCACCTCCACCCTGCGCGGTATGACCCTCGTCCGCGTCCGGATCGACACGCTCGCCGGCAACCTGCACTCGGGCCAGTTCGGCGGTGCCGCGCCCGACGCGCTCGCGGCGCTGATCCGCGTCCTGGACTCGCTGCGCGCCGAGGACGGTTCGACGACCGTCGACGGGCTGGCCGCGGACGCTGCCTGGGAGGGGCTTCAGTACGACGAGGAGCAGTTCCGGCGGGACGCCAAGGTGCTGGACGACGTGGAGCTGATCGGCTCCGGGTCGGTCGCCGACCGCATCTGGGCCCGGCCGGCGGTGACGGTCCTCGGCATCGACTGCCCGCCCGTCGTAGGCGCCACCCCGTCCGTGCAAGCCGGCGCGCGTGCGCTGATCAACCTGCGGGTGCCGCCCGGCGTGGACGCGGCCGAGGCGACCAAGCTGCTCCAGGCGCACCTGGAGGCGCACACGCCGTGGGGTGCGCGGGTGAGCACCGAGCAGATCGGCCAGGGCCAGGCCTTCCGGGCCGACACCTCCAGCCCGGCGTACCGGGCGATGGCGGACGCGATGGCGGCGGCCTACCCGGGGCAGCGGATGCAGTACGCCGGGCAGGGCGGCTCGATCCCGCTGTGCAACACGCTGGCCGGGCTCTACCCGAACGCGGAGATCCTGCTCATCGGGCTGAGCGAGCCGGAGGCACAGATCCACGCGGTGAACGAGAGCGTGTCTCCGGAGGAGCTGGAGCGGCTGTCGGTGGCGGAGGCGCTGTTCCTGCGGAACTACGCGGCGGGCTGACCGCTCTGCCGACAGCAGAGGCCCTCGTCCGCGGACGGGGGCCTTTCCTAGTGTCGTCCCATGGACGTCATCGAGCTCCTCCCTCGTCTGCATCTGCTGCGCTTCCCGGTCGGCCAGGCCTACCTCTGGCGCGACGGGGGCGAACTGACGCTGATCGACGCCGGCCCGGCGGGTTCCGGTGCCGCGATCGCCGAGGCGGTGGCCGCGCTGGGCCACGCCCCCGGGGACGTGCGGCGGGTCGTGCTCACCCACTTCCACGAGGACCACGCGGGCGGGGCGGGTGAGTTGGCGGCGCTCACCGGTGCAGAGGTGCTGGCGCACCGGCTCGACGCCCCTGCCGTACGCGGTGACGTCCCGGGCCCGCCGCCGGTGTTCGAGGACTGGGAGCGGCCGCTGCACGAGCAGGCCGTGAGACTCCTCCCCCGGGGAGACTACGTACGCCCGTCCCAGGTCACCGAGTTGTCCGGCGGTGACGTACTGGACGTGGGCGGCGGGGCGCACGTCGTCCATGTGCCGGGGCACACGCACGGCAGCATCGCGCTCCATCTCCCGGAGCACGGCGTGCTGTTCACGGGCGACACGGTCGCGGCGTCACCGGTGGACGGCACGGTGATCCCCGGTGTGTTCAACCTGGATCGCGCCCAGGTCCTCGCGGCCTGCCGGCTTCTGGCGGAGCTGGACGCGGACGTGGCCTGCTTCGGTCACGGGGATCCGGTCCGGGGGCATGCGGCCGAGGCGCTGCGGAACGCGGTCCCGGGTGGTGATGAAACCGCCTAGTCGAGCGCCGGGTCCAGGACGATGTCCTCCTCGCGGGCGGTGAGCGACGGTGCCTCGGGGAAGTGGCAGGCGGTCAGATGGCCCGCGGGGCTGCCCTCGACACGTACCAGCACGGGTTCCTCGGTGGCGCACCTGTCCTGGGCCTTCCAGCAGCGGGTGCGGAAACGGCAGCCGGAAGGCGGCTCGATCGGTGAGGGCACGTCACCGGCCAGCCGGATGCGTTCGCGCCGCTGTGTGGCGTCGGGGTCGGCCTCGGGCACGGCGGACAGCAGCGCATGGGTGTAGGGGTGGCGGGGGCGGGTGTAGAGGGACTCGCGGCCGGAGACCTCGACGATCTTGCCGAGGTACATCACCGCGACCCGTTCGGAGAAGTGCCGTACGACGGCGAGGTCGTGGGCGATGAAGACGAAGGCGATGCCGAACTCCCGCTGCAGGTCCTGGAGCAGGTTGACGACCTGCGCCTGGATGGAGACGTCCAGGGCGGACACGGGTTCGTCGGCGACGATCAGCTTCGGCCGCAGGGCGAGGGCACGGGCGATGCCGATGCGCTGGCGCTGGCCGCCGGAGAACTCGTTCGGGTAGCGGTTGTAGTGCTCGGGGCTGAGCCCCACCGTCTCCAGGAGTTCCTGCGCGCGGCGCTTGTGGCCCTGGGGCGGGTCGATGCCGCCCAGGCGCATCGGGGTCTCGATGATGGTGCCGACGGTGTGCCGGGGATTCAGTGAGGAGTACGGGTCCTGGAAGATCATCTGGAGGTTGCGGCGGGCCTCCCGCATCCGTGCGGCCGTCCGGTGGGTGATGTCCTCGCCGTCGAACACCACGGAACCGCCGGTGGGTTCGAGCAACCGGGTGATCAGCCGGCCCGTGGTCGACTTGCCGCAGCCGGACTCGCCGACCAGGCCCAGCGACTCGCCGGGGCCGACCGAGAAGTCGATGCCGTCGACGGCGCGGACCGCCCCGATCTGCCGCTGGAAGACGATGCCCTGCCGGAGGGGGAAGTGCTTCTGCAGGCCTCGCACTTCGAGGAGGCTCTCTCCGGTCGGGCGGTCGGTGGCCTGCCCGGTAACGGGCTGGGTGCTGGTCACGGCATGCTCCCTTTCGTCCGCCGCCGTCACTGCGCGGCCCGTGCGGTTCCGGGACCGCGGTCGTCCGGGCGGCCGGTCCCGCCGCGGATCTCCTGTTTCGCCTCGCCGGTGAGATGACACGCGGCGACATGTCCCGCGGTGCCGGAGACGAGGCGCAGTTCGGGGCGGTCCACGGTGCAGCGCCCCTCCGGCTCCCAGCCCTTGTAGGCGCAGCGCGGGTGGAAGGAGCAGCCCTCCGGCAGGTTGATCAGACTCGGCGGGGTGCCGGGGATCGGGTCCAGCCGTTCGCCGATGTCGCCGGTGAGGTGCGGCATCGACCGCAACAGGCCCCAGGTGTACGGATGCTGGGGCTGGATGAGCACCTCGCGGGTGGTGCCGTACTCGATGCGGCGGCCGGCGTACATCACCAGGATGTCGTCGGCGACGTCGGAGACCACGCCGAGGTCGTGCGTGATGATGACGACGGCGGAGCCGAACTCCTCCTGGAGGTCGCGGATCAGGTCCAGGATCTGCGCCTGGACGGTGACGTCGAGGGCGGTGGTGGGTTCGTCGGCGATGAGCAGGGCGGGGTCGCAGACCAGGGACATGGCGATCATGGCACGCTGGCGCATACCGCCGGAGAACTGGTGCGGATAGTCCCTGACCCGGCGTTCGGGCTGCGGGATGCCGACGCGCCGGAGCATCTCCACCGCGCGGTCCCTGCCCTCCTTCTTGGAGACCTTGTGGTGCACGCGGTAGGCCTCGGCGATCTGGGAGCCGACGGTGAAGAAGGGGTGCAGCGCGGAGAGCGGGTCCTGGAAGATCATGGAGACCGTACGGCCGCGCAGTGCGCGCATCTCGGCCTCGGGCAGGGCGACGAGTTCCCTGCCCTCCAGCCAGATCTCGCCGCTGACCCGGGCCCGGGTGCCCTTGTGCAGTCCGAGCAGGGCCAGCGAGGTCACCGACTTGCCGGAGCCGGACTCGCCGACGATGCCGAGGGTCCTGCCCTTCTCCAGGGTGAAGGAGACGCCGTCGACGGACTTGACGAGGCCGTCCTCGGTCGGGAAGTGCACCTTGAGGTCACGTACGTCGAGGAAGGGCGCGGGTGCGGCTGTGACGTCCGCGGGGTGCGGTGAGGTCTGAACGGACACAGGTGTTCCTAAGGACTGGGAGGGCTCAGGCGAGGCGTACGCGCGGGTCGACGAGGCCGTACACCAGGTCGACGACGACGTTGGCGAGGACGACGAACGTGGCGGCGAAGAGCGTGGTGCCGAGGATGACCGGCAGGTCGGAGTTCTGGACCGAGTCGACGGCGAGCTTGCCGATGCCGTTGATGCCGAACACCGACTCGGTGATGACCGCGGAGCCGCCGATCAGGGAGCCGACGTCCATGCCGAAGATGGTGATGATCGGGGTGATGGCGGCCCGCAGTCCGTGCTTGAGGACGACGATGGCGGCCGGCAGGCCCTTGGCCCGGGCGGTGCGCATGTAGTCCTCGGCGAAGACCTCCAGCATGGAGGAGCGGGTGAGCCGGGTGTACATCGCGAGGTAGACGATGACGAGGGTGGTCCACGGCAGGATCAGCCCCTGGAACCAGCCGGCCGGGTCGTCGGTGATCGGCGTGTAGCCGGAGGTCGGCAGGATCTGGAACTTGTCGACGAAGAAGTACAGCAGCAGCAGACCGATGAAGTAGATCTGCACCGACACGCCGAACAGGGCCAGTCCGACCGCCGCCTTGTCGGCGGCCCGGCCCCTGCGGACCGCGGCGACGGTGCCGAGGCCGACGCCCAGGACCAGGAACGCCACGGCGGCACCGAGACCGAGGGAGAGGTCCGCCGGGAAGTCCTGCAGCAGTGTGGTCAGGACGGGGGTGTCGGTCTGGAAGGAGACGCCGAGGCAGGGGGCTCCGCAGTGGATGCGCACGCTCTGGTCGCCGAAGTCGCGTCCGGCGAAGAGCCCCTTGAAGAACTCCCAGTACTGCGTCAGGTAGCTCTGGTCCAGGCCCAGCGAGTGCTTGATCTCCGCGAGTCGGGAAGGGGAGCAGGTCTTGCCGCAGGCGAGGAGCGCGGGGTCGGACGGCAGGGCGAAGAAGATGAAGAAGGTGATCGTGGTGATCACCAGCATGATCACGGCCGCTGCCAGCAGGCGTCTGATGAGGTAACGAAACATGGGGTGCCGGGACCTGACGTGAGTGGGATGCCCGCCGGCGGGCCGGGCCGCCGGCGGGGTTCAGAGGGAGCGTCCGTCAGTGCTTGACGTAGACGTGGACCAGACTCGGCTCGGCCACGATCGTGTCGGGGATGACGCCGCCGACCTTGGAGCCGGACATCTCGGTGAAGTTCATGTACATCAGCGGGACCACGGCGGCGTCCTTCAGGACCTGCTGGTCGATCTGTCCGTAGGTGGCGTTGCGCTGCTTGACGTCCGACAGCTTGGCGGCCTTGTCGATCAGCGCGTTGACCTTCGGATCGTTCAGATACGACAGGTCCTGGTTGGCCTGCGGGTTCTTCTTGATCAGCCGGCCGTCGAAGAGGGTCGGCAGCACCGTCGAGGCGTTCGGCCAGTCGGCGATCCAGTCACCCCAGGTCAGGTCGTACTGGTTCTTCGTGTTGTTGATGGTGCTGAAGTAGTTCGACGCGTCGATCGGGGAGATGTTGACGTGGATGCCGATGCGCCCCAGGGCGGTCTTCACCGCGTCGGCGAAGTGCTCCTGGGTGGGGGTGTTCTCCACCGCGACGGACATGGTCGGCTTCGGGTTGCCGGCCTGCTTCATCAGGGACTTGGCCTTGGCGAGGTTGCCGGCGGGGTTGGCGCTGTACTGGTTGAACTTCTGGTAGCCGCCGATGCCGGGGCTCAGCATCGTGGTGGCGTAGTCCCCGTAGGCCGAGCCGCCGAAGGCGCCGCGGACGGTGGCCTTGTCGACGGCGTACTCGATGGCCTGGCGGACCCGGAGATCCTTGACGCGGGCGGTGTTGATCGCCAGGTAGTTGATGCCGGGCGCGGGGATCTTGTAGTAACGGCCCTTCAGGGAAGGGTCGTTGGCCATCTGGGCCAGGTCGGACCCGGCGATCGGCCACTGCTGGATCGAGGTCTGGGCGGTGCCGGCGTCGGCCTTGAGCTGCTGGTCGATGGCCGACTCGTCCTGGCCGAACCTGACGTCGATCCCGTCGACGTTCTGCTGCCGTATCGGGTCGGTCGACTGCGCCCAGTGGGTGTTCCGGGTGAGGACGAGTTCCTTGTTCTTGGTGTACGACTTGATCATGTACGGGCCGTCGGACCAGACCTTGGTGTCGTAGGTCGAGCCGGTGTCGTGGGCCTTGGGCACGGCTGACCAGCCGGTCATGGTGGTGGTCTCGTTGAAGTCGGCCACGGGCTGGTTCAGATGGAAGACGACGGTGTACTTGTCCGGCGTCTGGATGGAGTCGAGCTGCTTGCCCTGGTAGGGGCCCTTGTAGTCGGAGCCGCCGACGAGCCACTGGGAGGCGTAGGGCGGGCCGCCGTTGATGTCGGAGGAGAAGAAGCGCTCCACGCCGTACTTGACGTCCGCCGCGGTGACCTCGGTGCCGTCCTGGTACTCGACGCCGTGCCGCAGGTGGAAGGTCCAGACCGTGGCATTCTTGCTGGGTGTTCCGGTGTCGGTGGCGAGGTCGCCGACCAGCTTCGGCTTGGAGCCCGTCTCGTCCCAGCCGGTGAGGGTCCGGACGATCTCCTGGTCCATGCTCTGACCCTCGGTCGTGTAGACGCGCTGGGGGTCGAGGTGGTCGTAGTCCGCCTTGTTCAGGATGGTCAGGGTGCCGCCCTTGCCGGGTGCGCCGCTGCCGCTGCTGGTGGATGACCCTCCGCATGCGGTGGCCCCCAGGGCGATCACCACGGCGGTCGCCGTGAGAGCAGCCGTGCGCGATCTGCGCGTTCTGCGCGTCATTGAGGAAACTCCGTTCTTGCTACGGGCTCGGCGGCCGTTCGTGGGACCGCCGGGCCGGCACTCGGGTGGTGGCGTGTCAGCCGCGCCGGGCGCGGGGATCCAGGACGTCCCGGACGCCGTCCCCGAGGAGGTTGAGCGCCAGGACCAGCAGGAGGAGCAGGACGCCGGGCACGAAGAGGTACATCGGGTCCTGGAGGAAGAACTGGGAGGCGTCGGAGAGCAGGGCTCCCCAGTCCGGGTTGGGCGGGATGACACCGACGCCGAGGTACGAAAGGGCCGCCTCGGTGGTGATGTTCTGCGGTACGGCGAGCGCGAAGGAGATCAGGATCGGCGCCCACAGGTTGGGCAGCAGCTGCCGGAAGAGGATGTGCCGCCGTCCGGCGCTCATCAGCCGCGCGGCGTCGACGAACTCCCGTTCGCGCAGGGACAGCACCTGACCGCGCACCAGGCGGGCGGTGTACGCCCAGGCGAAGACCGCGATGTTGAGGACCAGGACGAGGAGGCGGAGGTTCTCGTCGGTGCCGCCGTGGCTGTTGGTCTGCAGCGCGTTCTGGATCACCGGGGTGAGCGCGATGATGAACAGCAGCTGCGGGAACGCCAGCATCACGTCCATGATCCGGGACAGCAGGGAGTCGACCCAGCCGCCGAAGTAGCCGGCCGCCAGCCCGGCCACGACGCCGACGGCGGTGGACAGCACGGCGGAGGCGAACCCCACGTAGAGGGAGGTGCGCAGTCCGTAGACGACCCGGGCGAACAGGTCGTAGCCGGTGCCCGGTTCGACGCCGAGCAGATGCCGGCCGCTGATGCCGCCCAGGGATCCGTAGGGGAAGTTGCCCGTGTCCGGATCGATCGCCTTGTTGTCCGGGGTGATCGGTCCCCAGCCGGTCACCGCGGTGAGGACCGGTGCGAGCAGCGCGATCAGGACGAAGAGGAAGGTGGCCGCCAGGGCGACCGTGGTGACCTTGTCCCGCCTGATCCGCTTCCAGGCCGTCCGGGCCGGTGAACGCCCGGCGGCAACGGTGCCGCCGGGTCTGGAGTCCTGCGTCGACGGCTCGGTCAGCAGCGCGGTGCCGCCGCCGGTGTCGACCGGCTGGTGTTGCGTGGTCATCGTACGGACATCCCGGATCTGCCCCTGGGGCAAGGAATTGGGGTGGCGGTCGTCAGCGCCGCCTGAGACATTGCGGACTTTCGCAATGCCGTGCGAGTCCGGTCAAGCCGAGCAGGGGGCAGAAAAGGGATTGTTTGCGGTCATGGAAAAGTGTTGACGCGAGCGGGGAATGTGATTACCCGCGGCGTGAAGGAGTGCGGGAGATTCCTTGGGCAGCGATTGGCAGTGGCTGCGGCGCCGTTTCCTTTTGCTTTTCCCTCGGAATCCCCCGGGCCGGGTAAAGCGGACTCGGGAGAGGTCGGCGTCAGCCGACCGGCACTCCGGCTTCCAGATAGATCGCCGCTCCGCGTTCGCGTGCCCGCAGCGCCCAGCGCAGCCGCTCGTAGCGCACCGGGGGCAGCAGTTCGGCGGCCTCTTCCTCGCTGACGAACCGCCAGTCCCGCAGTTCCGGTCCGGGCAGCAGCACCCGTCCGGCCTCGGCGGAGTCGAGGAGACCACCGTCGAAGAGGAGCCGCAGGCCACCGAATCCGGGGGGTGCGGGGCGTTCCCAGTCGACGACCAGCAGGCTCGGCAGCTCGTCGAGGCGTATGCCGGTCTCCTCGGCGACCTCCCGCACTCCTGCGCGCGCGGGCGCCTCACCGGGCTCGACGACACCGCCCGGGAACTCCCAGCCGGCCTTGTAGGTGGGGTCGACGAGCAGCACCCGGTCCTGCTCGTCGAAGAGGAGCACCCCGGCGGCGAGTGTCTCGGCGGTGGGCTCGGGCGTCTGCACGATGTCGCAGACGGGCACGGTGCCGTTGTTGACGGCCTCGGCGATGCGGGCGGCGGTCTCGTACGGAGTGAGGTCACTGGTGTCGACGAGGTGGGCGTCGGCGGTGAGCCAGGAGGCGAGGGCGGCCCGGTACGGCTTGATGTGGTCGAAGGACCACTGACGTATTCGCGCCTCGCCGTCGGGCAGGTCCCGCGGAACCTCGCGGCCCGCTATACGCTCCCGCAGTATCGTTTCGGCCGGAGCGAGCAGGATATGGCTGACCGGAATCCTGCGGGCGGCCAGGCCGCCGAAGATCTCGTCGCGGTACTCCTGGCGCAGCAGGGTCATGGGGACCACCAGGGTCCCGCCGAGCTCGCCGAGCATCGCGGCGGCCGTGTCGATCACGAGCCGCCGCCAGATCGGCAGCTCCTGGAAGTCGCCGACCTCGGCGAGGTGTTTGGGCGGCAGCAGGTGGGCGAGCGCACCGCCGATGACCTCCGGGTCGAAGAGCGTGCTGTTCGGGATCAGTTCGATCAGTTCCCGTGCGGTGGTGGTCTTCCCCGCACCGAACGCGCCGTTGATCCAGACGACGGTCACAGGTCCCCCTCTTCTGTTGGCCCCCTGAGGCTTGCCCGCTCCACCCTGCCACGGAAACCAGGCCCAGTTGAGGGCGCACGACAACGGCGCCGGCGCCCCCCTCACCCGGGAAGCGCCGGCGCCGTGGACCGGAGCCGGAGCGGCTCGTCAGCCCTTCTTCCTGACGTCCTTCTTGGCGACCTTCTTGATGCCGCCCTTCTTGGCCACGGGCAGGCCGTCCTTGCCGACGGTCTGGTCGAGCGTCTTGAGGGTCTCGTCCACGCTGATGGGGCCGAGGCCCTCCCCGACGGCGTGGGACGGAGTGACCGCCGCGACGACGAAGCCGGTGGCGAGGGAGGCGATGGCGAGCATGCTGCGCTTCTTCATGCCCGACACAACTGCCGGACCAGCCGCGGGGTCACGCAGCCGGACCCGACCGGGCGAAGCGGCGGTTTCAGGAGGGTTCGCCGCCCCAGGAGCCGGGGCCGCCGCCGCGCCATTCGATCAGCCCCGACACGGCCGCGTACGCCTCGTCCGCGTCCTCGATCCCGGCCCGCCGCAGGAATTCGGCGACGTCCAGCAGCCCGTACGCGATCCCGAGGAACTGGCCGTCCACACGGACGCGCCGGCCACCGTCCGCGGCGGGCGGGTAGACCACGACGGGTTTCACGGACGCCATGACACCAGGGTGCGCGAGGACGGCGTCGCGGGCTCGTCGGACTGGGCCGTTCAGCCTGCCTTCCGGGGCTGCCGGAACTCGTGGACCTCGGCCGTGAGAGTGCCGTCCTGCTGTTCGTAGTGGGACAGGGCGAGGCCGAGGCCGAAGAAGGTGGGGGCCCACTCGCCGACGAAGATGCCCCAGCGGTCGGCACGGGCGAGGCCGGTGCCGTGTTCCATCTTCATCGAACCCATCCAGGCGACGACGCTCAGGCCGACGGACGTCATGGCGGCCAGGTAGGCGTGCTCGCTGCGAATGCCCATCTCGTGCATCTTCTTGATGATCATCAGGCACTCCGTTCTGTCGGGGAGTTCAGGAGACGGAGTGCCCTCGGGACGTTGCCGTTATTCACCCGATTCAGGCTTTTATGTCGTGCATGTCTACCTGGAACGGCCGTGCGGCGAGCGCGGCCCGGCGCGCTGCCCCACGGCCGTCCCTGGAGCCTCGGTCAGCCGCCGACGTAGGCCGCGAGGTGCTCCCCGGTCAGGGTCGAGCGGGCCGCGACCAGGTCGGCCGGCGTGCCCTCGAAGACGACCCGGCCGCCGTCGTGGCCGGCCCCGGGGCCCAGGTCGATGATCCAGTCGGCGTGCGCCATGACCGCCTGGTGGTGCTCGATGACGATGACCGACTTTCCCGAGTCCACGAGACGGTCGAGCAGCCCCAGCAGTTGCTCCACGTCGGCGAGGTGGAGGCCGGTGGTGGGCTCGTCGAGGATGAAGACACCGCCCTTGTCCGCCATGTGCGTGGCCAGCTTGAGCCGCTGCCGCTCGCCCCCGGACAGCGTGGTGAGCGGCTGGCCGAGGGTGAGGTAACCGAGCCCGACGTCGGCGAGCCGCTCCAGGATCCGGTGCGCGGCCGGGGTGTGGGCCTCGCCGCCGCCGAAGAAGGCCTCGGCCTCGGTCACCGGCATCCCGAGTACCTCGCTGATGTCGCGGCCGCCGAGGCGGTACTCCAGGACCGACGCCTGGAACCGCCTGCCCTCGCACTCCTCGCACGGGGTGGCGACGCTCTGCATGATCGCCAGGTCGGTGTAGATGACCCCGGTGCCGTTGCAGGTGGGGCAGGCGCCCTCGGAGTTGGCGCTGAACAGCGCGGGCTTCACGCCGTTGGCCTTGGCGAAGGCCTTGCGGATCGGGTCGGCCAGCCCGGTGTACGTCGCCGGGTTGCTGCGCCTGGAGCCGCGGATGGGGGTCTGGTCGACCGCCACGACGCCCTCGTCGGAGGGGATCGAGCCGTGCAGAAGCGAGCTCTTGCCGGAGCCGGCGACACCGGTGACGACGGTGAGCACTCCGAGCGGGATGTCGACGTCTACGTGCCGGAGGTTGTTCGCCGACGCGCCGCGGATCTCCAGCGCGCCGGTGGGCTCGCGGACCGTCGCCTTGATCTTGGCCCGGTCGTCGAGATGACGGCCGGTGACGGTGTCGGAGGCGCGCAGGCCCTCGACCGTGCCCTCGAAGCAGACGGTGCCGCCCGCCGTTCCGGCGCCGGGGCCGAGATCCACGACATGGTCGGCGATGGCGATCGTCTCCGGCTTGTGCTCCACGACGAGCACGGTGTTGCCCTTGTCGCGCAGGCGCAGGAGCAGGTTGTTCATCCGCTGGATGTCATGGGGGTGCAGGCCGATGGTGGGCTCGTCGAAGACGTAGGTGACATCGGTGAGTGCGGACCCGAGGTGGCGGATCATCTTGGTGCGCTGCGCCTCGCCACCGGAGAGCGTGCCGGAAGCCCGGTCGAGCGAGAGATAGCCGAGGCCGATCTCCACGAACGAGTCGAGGGTGTGCTGGAGCTTGGCGAGCAGGGGCGCCACGGACGGCTCCTGAAGTCCGCGGACCCATTCGGCCAGGTCGCGGATCTCCATCGCACAGACGTCGGCGATGCTGACCTTGCCGATCTTCGAGGAACGGGCCGCCTCGCTGAGCCGGGTGCCGTCGCACTCGGGACACTCGGTGAAGGTGACCGCCCGGTCCACGAACGCCCGGATGTGCGGCTGCATCGACTCGCGGTCCTTGGACAGGAAGGTCTTCTGGATCTTCGGAATCAGCCCCTCGTAGGTGAGGTTGACCCCGTTGATCTTCACCTTGGTCGGCTCGCGGTAGAGGAAGTCGTGCCGCTCCTTCTTGGTGTACTTGCGGATGGGCTTCTCCTTGTCGAAGAAGCCCGACTCGGTGATGACCCGCACGACCCAGCCGCCCCCCGTGTAGGTGGGAATCGTGAACGGGTCCTCGGAGAGCGACTTGGAGTCGTCGTAGAGCTGGGTGAGGTCGATGTCGGAGACCGTGCCCCGGCCCTCGCAGTGCGTGCACATGCCGCCGGTGCGGCTGAAGGTCACCTTCTCGGTCCTGGTCCTGTCGGCGCCCCGGTCGACCGTCAGCCCACCGCTCGCGCTGACCGACGCGGTGTTGAAGGAGAACGCGCCGGGAGGGCCGATGTGCGGCTTGCCGAGGCGGCTGAAGAGGATGCGCAGCATCGCGTTGGCGTCGGTGGCGGTGCCGACGGTGGAGCGGGGGTCGGAACCCATCCGCTGCTGGTCCACGGCGATCGCGGTGGTCAGACCGTCGAGGACGTCGACGTCGGGCCGGGCCAGGTTCGGCATGAAACCCTGCAGGAAGGCGCTGTAGGTCTCGTTGATCAGCCGCTGTGACTCCGCCGCGATCGTGTCGAACACCAGTGAGCTCTTGCCCGAGCCGGAGACACCCGTGAAGACCGTCAGTCTGCGCTTCGGGATCTCGATGCTGACGTCCTTGAGGTTGTTCTCGCGCGCGCCGTGCACGCCGATCACGTCATGGCTGTCGGCGACGTGGGGCCCGGGCGACTGTCTGTCCGTCGTCTCGGCCTTGCTCATGGTGACTCCATCTGTCGGGCGGTGCTGTCACGGGCGGACGATCTCGGTCCCCCCGCGCAGGTCCTGGGGCGGCGCGGGGAGACGGGGAAGCCCGCGGGACGCGGGTCCCGCGGGGTGGCACGTGAGCCGGAAGGCCGCTACGGCGCCTTCACCTGCTGGATGCGGACCATGTTGCCCGCCGGGTCCCGGAAGGCGCAGTCGCGTACGCCGTAGGGCTGGTCGGTGGGCTCCTGGACCACCTCGGCGTCACCGGCCTGCACCCGCTCGAAGGTGCCGTCGACGTCGGGAGTGGCCAGGACGATGCTGGCGTAGGTGCCCTTGGCCATCATCTCGGCGATGACGCGTCGCTCGTCCTCGGTGACGCCGGGGTCGGCGGCCGGGGGGTGCAGGACGATGTTGGTGCCGGGCTGGCCGGCGGGGCCGACCGTGATCCAGCGCATGCCCTGGTACCCGACGTCGTTCCGTACTTCGAAGCCCAGGGTGTCGCGGTAGAACGCCAGGGCGGCGTCGGGGTCGTCGTGCGGGAGGAAGCTGGCGTGAATGCTGATGTCCATGGCCCTCACGCTAGTTTCGGCTCGAGGTGGGCGCTTCTCGATTCCTGACCGGTCTGGTCACCTGCTTCGACACGCACGTCGGGATGCCCGCGGTGGTGCGGGCCGCCTGGCGGTAGGCGCTGGGCGGCATGCCGACCAGTTCGGTGAAGCGCGTGCTGAAGGTGCCCAGCGACGAGCAGCCGACCTCGAAACACACCTCCGTGACGCTCAGGTCACCGCGGCGCAGCAGCGACATCGCGCGCTCGATCCGGCGCGTCATGAGGTAGCTGTAGGGCGACTCGCCGTAGGCGAGCTTGAACTCGCGGCTGAGGTGCCCGGCCGACATGTGCACGCCCCGGGCCAGCGCCTCCACGTCCAGGGGCTGTGCGTACTCCCGGTCGATCCGGTCCTTGACCCGGCGCAGTCGGGCGAGGTCGTGCAGGCGCTGCGCCGGGGCGGGTCTGCTGCTCACATGCGAGATCGTGCCACACCGCACGGACGTTCGGCCGTTGTCCAGGAAAAATCCCGGTATCCCGGACGGGCGTGTACGGAAGATCCGCCGGCGCACCCCGGGGGAACGTTCCTGCCCTGTCTCACACCCCCGCGGCGGCCACGCCCGCCCGTTCCGTCAGTGCTGCCGCCGCGGCGCCCACCAGCCCGGCGTCGGTGCCCATCTGGGCCGGTGCCACGGTCAGGTGCCGGACGAAGGAAAGGGTCGCGTAGGAGCTCAGGGCCTTGCGCAGGGGCGCGAAGAGGACCTCGCCCGCCTTGCCCACTCCCCCGCCGATCACCGCTATGTCGATCTCCACGAGGGTGGCGGTCGCGGCGATGCCGGCGGCCAGCGCCTGGGCGGCCCGCTCGAAGGAGGCGACGGCGACCGGGTCGCCGGCGCGGGCGGCGGCGGCCACCGCCGCGGCGGAGGTGTCGCCGTCGGGGCCGGGCCGCCACCCGTTCTCCAGCGCGCGCCGGGCGATGTTGGGGCCGCTCGCGATGCGCTCCACACAGCCGCGCGCGCCGCAGGGGCACGGATCACCGTCGAGATCCACACTGATGTGGCCGATGTGACCGGCATTGCCCGTGGGGCCGGCGTGCAGCCGGCCGCCGAGTACCAGGCCGCCGCCGACGCCCGTGGAGACGACCATGCACAGCGCGTTGTCATGGCCGCGCGCGGCACCCTGCCAGTGTTCGGCCGCCGTGATCGCCACACCGTCGCCGATCAGCTCGACGGGCAGGCCCCCGGCCACCGCCCGGACGCGGCCGACGAGGGGGTAGTCGCGCCAGCCGGGCACGTTCACCGGACTCACGGTGCCCGCCGACCTGTCCACCGGCCCGGCGCTGCCGATCCCCACGGCCGTGGCGCGCTCCCACAGCGGCGAGGCGGTGAGCTCGCCGAGCACCTCCTCCACGGCCCGCATCACGGTGTCGCCGTCCTCCCGGGCGGGCGTCGGCCGCTGGGCGCGGACCAGGATCCGGCCGTGGCCGTCCACCAGAGCGCCGGCGATCTTGGTGCCGCCGATGTCGAGCGCGGCCACGAGGTCGGTGTGCATCAGTGTCGGATCTCCCCGTCGACTGTGAAAAGGACTGGCCCGGGCAGCGGTGGGGCACGGTCCGGAGAATGTGGTGGACAGTCTCCCCCGAGCCTGACAACGTTGTCCAGGCTCTATGCTCGACGCCACATCCTCATACAAACCCAGGACCGACGCACCCCCGTGGACGACAGGACAGGACACCGCACCGTGCCCCAGACCAACCTCCGATCCGCAGCGCGCTACGGCACCCGGCCGACCATGAAGGACGTCGCGGCACGCGCCGGGGTCGGGCTCAAGACGGTCTCCCGGGTCGTGAACGGGGAGCCGGGCGTCACGCCGGAGACGGAGCGGCGGGTCCAGGAGGCCATCGACGCGCTCGGCTTCCGCCGCAACGACAGCGCCCGGGTGCTGCGCAAGGGGCGCACGGCGAGCATCGGGCTGGTCCTGGAGGATCTCGCGGACCCGTTCTACGGGCCGCTGAGCCGGTCGGTCGAGGAGGTGGCGCGCGCGCACGGCGCCCTGCTGATCAACGGCTCCAGCGCGGAGGACCCGGACCGTGAGCAGGAGCTGGTGCTCGCCCTGTGCGCACGGCGGGTGGACGGACTGGTGGTGATCCCGGCCGGTGACGACCACCGGTATCTGGAACCGGAGCTCAAGGCGGGTGTCGCTACGGTGTTCGTGGACCGCCCGGCCGGGCACATCGACGCCGACGTGGTCCTGTCGGACAACTTCGGCGGCGCCCGGGGCGGCGTCGCCCACCTCATCGCGCACGGGCACCGCCGGATCGGCTTCATCGGCGACATGCCCCGTATCCACACCGCCGCCGAGCGGTTGCGCGGTTACCGGGCCGCGATGGAGGACGCGGGCATACCCGTGGCGGACGCCTGGATGTCCCTCGGTGTCACCGACCCCGAGCGGGTGCGCAGGGCCGCCGAGGAGATGCTGTCCGGCCCGGACCCGGTCACCGCGGTCTTCGCCGGCAACAACCGGGTGACGGTCACCGTGATCCGGGTGCTCGCCGAGCAGAGCCGCCGGGTCGCCCTGGTCGGCTTCGACGACATCGAGCTCGCCGACCTGCTCCAGCCGGGCGTCACCGTCGTCGCGCAGGACGCGGCGGACATCGGCCGTACCGCCGCGGAACGCCTCTTCCGGCAGCTGGACGGCACACTGGTCACGCCGGAGCGCATCGAGTTGCCGACCCGGCTGATCACGCGTGGCTCGGGCGAACTTCCCCCGGCGGACTGAGCGGCCCATGGATCACGACGCCGATCGCACACTGACGGCACTCGGTCTGGCCGAGGCGCCGCGCGAGCATCCCCTGCTCTATCCGGGCGCGTGGCCCGCCGACTCCGGGCTGCTCGACGGGGACCGCTTCCTGCCGCTGGACCGGCTGGTGCACGAGGACCGCACGCCGGTGCTGGCCATCGGCTCGAACGCCTCCCCGGGGCAGCTGCGGCACAAGATGCTGGAGTTCGGGATCATGTCCCCGATCCCGATGGTGAAGGCACGGGTGACCGGGGTCGACGCCGGTGTCTCGGCGCATGTCAGCCGCATGGGGTACGTGTCGGCCTCGCCGGTCAGCTCCCCGGACAGGGTGCGGGAGCTGTTCGTCATCTGGCTCGACGACGAACAGCTCACGGTGATCGACGCGAGCGAGGGCGCGCCGGTGCCGGGCGGGAACTTCGACAGGGCCTGGCTGCCCGCGCCCGACGTACGGATCGACCTCGCGGACGGCACCCGCCTGCCGGGCGCGTACGCGTACGTCAACCGGCACGGTGTCCTGCACGACGGCGCCGGAGTGCCGCGCACCCACCCGGGCGAGCGGGAGATCCTCACCGAACTCCTCGTGAGCCTGCCGCGCTTCCGGGAGCTGTTCGGGGTCGTGCCCGAGGAGTTCTGCGAACGGGCGCGCGCCGACCGGCGGTTGTGCGAGCGGGGCACGCGGCTGTTCATCGAGGAGAAGCTGGTGACGGCCTCCGGGCTGGAGCGGTACGTGGACGGCTCGGCGCGGGCTCAGCACAAGGGGAGTCCGGGGACCGGCGCGTCGTTGTCGCCGCCCTTGACGTAGACGTCGCTGACCCAGACGTCCGTGTTGCCGCTGTCGTCGTCGGTCCTCGCCCACCAGAGCGGCGGTGAGGTGACGGCCGCTGCGGGCGGCTGTGACAGTGCCGGTACGCGCCGACAGGACAGGCCGGTGGCGCGGTCAGGCGGAAGCCGTCAGGTCCCCTCGCCGGGGCGCCGCGAAGCTCTCCAGGTCGGCGCGGGTCAGGCCCGCCAGCCGGGCGACCTCGGCGATGTCCAGGGCGCCGCAGTCCAGGCCGCGCAGCAGGTAACCGCTGAGGGCCTTGGCGGTCGCGGGCTCGTCCATGACGTCGCCGGTGGTGCGGTTGGCGTAGCGGGACAGGCGGGCGGCGGCCTGCTCGAAGCCCTCGCGGTAGAAGGCGAAGACGGCCGCGTAGCGCGTGGGGATGTGTCCGGGGTGCATGTCCCAGCCCTGGTAGAAAGCGCGGGCCAGGGCGCGGCGGGTGAGGCCGTAGTGCAGGCGCCAGGCCGCGTGCACCTTCTCCGTCGGGCCGACCGGCAGGACGTTGGTCGAGCCGTCCGAGACGCGGACGCCCGTACCGGCCGCCGCGACCTGCATGACGGCCTTGGCGTGGTCGGCGGCGGGATGGTCGCTGGCCTGGTGGGCGGCGGAGACACCGAGGCAGGCGCTGTAGTCGAAGGTGCCGTAGTGCAGACCGGTGGCACGGCCTTCGGCGGCCTGGATCATCCGGGCGACGGTGGCGGTGCCGTCGGCGGCGAGGATGGACTGGCTGGTCTCGATCTGGATCTCGAAGCCGATCCGGCCGGGCTCCAGGCCGTGTGCCTTCTCGAAGGCCTCCAGCAGCCGCACCATGGCGGTGACCTGCTCGGGGTACGTCACCTTCGGCAGGGTGAGCACCAGTCCGCCGGGCAGGCCGCCGGCCTCGATCAGGCCGGTGAGGAAGACGTCGAGGGTGCGGATGCCACGGGCCCGTACGGGCGCTTCCATGCACTTCATGCGGATACCCATGTAGGGGGCGGCGGTGCCGTTCTCGTAGGCCGCGGCGATCAGCCGGGCGGCACGGGCGGCGGCCTCGTCCTCCTCCGCGTCGGGGCGGTTGCCGTAGCCGTCCTCGAAGTCGACGCGCAGGTCCTCGATCGGCTCGCGCTCCAGCTTGGCGCGCACCCGCGCGTGGACGGGCCCGGCCAGTTCCTCGGAGAGGCCGAGGACGGCGGCGAAGGACTCGGCGTCGGGAGCGTGTTCGTCGAGGGCGGTCAGGGCACGGTCACCCCAGGAGCGGACGGTGTCGGCGGCGAAGACGTCACCGGGGACGTACACGGTGTGGACGGGCTGGCGGGTGCCGGGGTCGCCGGGGTAGTGGCGCTCCAGTTCGGCGTCGACCCGGGCGAGGGAGGCGCTGATCTCCTCGCTGACGGCCCCCGCGAGGCTCGTCGCCACCTTCTCCTGCTGGCCCTGACCCATTCCGAGACCCTCCTTTTTCCACTGTCCGGAATCAATAATCCGCAGAGTGAAGTTATCGGCCGACCTTCGGACTGGTCAACACCGTCTTGAAGTGGGATTCCCCATCCTTCACCCATGGTCGCTGCCGACCCGCCCTCATCTTCCGTATTCAGAGGGCAAACTTCATCCTGACGTGCAAGGGGAGGGAGACCACGTGCCGGACGAGGTCGGAGTGACACGACGCCACGGGCTCAAGGCAGCGGCGGCCGCCGCCATCGCAGGACCGCTGCTCACCACCGCGGGCCCCACACACCCCGCTTCCGCCGGCGAGCACCCGGGCGCCCTGGACGTCATGACGTTCAACGTCCGCTTCGGGACCGTCGTCGACAGCACACCGCGCTGGGAGGTGCGCCGACCGGTGATGCGAGAACTGCTGCGCCGCGAGCGACCGCACGTCATCGGCACCCAGGAAGGGCTCTACCGGCAGGTGCGCGCGATCGAGAAGGATCTCGGCGAGCACTACGACTGGATCGGCACCGGACGCGGGGGCGGCAGCAAGGACGAGTTCATGGCGGTCTTCTACGACACGCGCAGACTCGAGCCGATCGAGTTCGATCACTTCTGGCTGTCCGACACCCCGTACACGATCGCCTCGAACACCTGGGGCGCGGACTGGCTGCGCATGGTGACGTGGGTCCGTTTCGCCGATCTCGCCCACGGGCGACGGGAGTTCTACGTCCTCAACACCCATCTGGACAGCGTCAGCCAGTACGCCCGGGAACGCTCGGCGGGGCTCATCGGCGAGACGATCGCCGGGTGGGACCGATCGTTACCGGTCGTCGTCACCGGCGACTTCAACGCGGCCGCCCACGACAGCCGGGTGTACGACCTCATGCTGGACATCGGACTGGTGGACGCCTGGGACGCGGCGGCCTCGCGGGGTCCGGCGTACGGGACGCACCACGGCTACCGCGCGCCCAAGCCCGGCGGGCGGCGCATCGACTGGATTCTCACCACGCCCGGGGTGACGACGCACTCGGCCGGGATGAACACCTTCAGCGTGGACGGGACGTATCCGAGCGACCATCTGCCGGTGCAGGCCTCGATGACCCTGGGATGAGGAGAGGCCCCCGTGACCGTTCGCGCGGTCACGGGGGCCTTCCACAGCGGGGAGCCGATCAGCCCTTGCGGGTCTTGATCTCCTCGGTCAGCTGCGGGACGACGTCGAAGAGGTCGCCGACGACGCCGTAGTCGACGAGGTCGAAGATCGGCGCCTCGGCGTCCTTGTTGATCGCCACGATCGTCTTCGAGGTCTGCATACCGGCACGGTGCTGGATCGCGCCGGAGATGCCCGAGGCGATGTACAGCTGCGGCGAGACGGACTTGCCCGTCTGGCCGACCTGGTTGGTGTGCGGGTACCAGCCCGCGTCCACCGCGGCACGCGAGGCACCGACGGCCGCGCCGAGCGAGTCGGCGAGCCCCTCGATGATCGCGAAGTTCTCCGCGCCGTTGACGCCACGGCCACCGGAGACCACGATCGCGGCCTCGGTCAGCTCCGGACGGCCCGTCGACTCACGCGGCGTGCGGCCGGTGACCTTGGTGCCGGTGGCCTGCGCGGAGAAGGACACGGACAGGGCCTCGACCGCACCGGCAGCCGGGGCGGCCTCGACGGCGGCGCTGTTGGGCTTGACCGTGATGACCGGGGTGCCCTTGGAGACACGGGACTTGGTGGTGAAGGACGCGGCGAACACCGACTGGGTGGCCACCGGGCCCTCGTCACCGGCCTCCAGGTCGACGGCGTCGGTGATGATGCCGGAGCCCAGACGCAGCGCCAGACGCGCGGCGATCTCCTTGCCCTCGGCGGAGGACGGGACCAGCACGGCGGCCGGGGACACGGCCTCGTGCGCGGCCTGGAGGGCGTCCACCTTCGGTACGACCAGGTAGTCGGCGTACTCGGCGGCCTCGTGCGTGAGGACCTTGACCGCGCCGTGCTCGGCGAGCGTGGCGGCGGTGTCACCGGCGCCGTTGCCCAGCGCGACAGCGACCGGCTCGCCGACGCGGCGGGCCAGGGTCAGCAGCTCCAGGGTGGGCTTGCGGACGGCACCGTCCACGTGGTCGACGTAGACGAGAACTTCAGCCATGGGACTTCTTCTCTCCTGCTTGCGAAAGATGAGGGACGGTCAGCGACTACGGGGCTCAGATGAACTTCTGGCCCGCGAGGAACTCAGCGAGCTGCTTGCCGCCCTCGCCCTCGTCCTTGACGATCGTGCCCGCGGTACGGGCCGGGCGCTCGGCCGCGTTGTCGACCGTGGTGTAGGCGCCCTCCAGGCCGACCTGCTCGGCCTCCAGGTCCAGGTCGGACAGGTCCCAGGACTCCACCGGCTTCTTCTTGGCGGCCATGATGCCCTTGAAGGACGGGTAACGCGCCTCGCCCGACTGGTCGGTCACCGACACGACCGCCGGGAGGGAGGCCTCCAGGTTCTCGGAGGCGGCGTCGCCGTCGCGGCGGCCCTTGACCGTGCCGTCCTCGACGGAGACCTCGGAGAGCAGGGTGACCTGCGGGACGCCCAGACGCTCGGCGAGCAGCGCGGGCACGACGCCCATGGTGCCGTCGGTGGAGGCCATGCCGGAGACGACCAGGTCGTAGCCGGCCTTCTCGATCGCCTTGGCCAGGATCAGGGAGGTGCCGATGGCGTCGGTGCCGTGGATGTCGTCGTCCTCGACGTGGATCGCCTTGTCCGCGCCCATGGACAGCGCCTTGCGCAGGGCGTCCTTGGCGTCCTCGGGGCCCACCGTCAGGACGGTGATCTCCACGTCGTCGTCGGAGTTCTCGGAGATCTGCAGCGCCTGCTCGACCGCGTACTCGTCGAGCTCGGAGAGCAGACCGTCCACGTCGTCCCGGTCGACGGTCAGGTCATCGGCGAAGTGCCGGTCGCCAGTGGCGTCGGGCACGTACTTCACAGTGACAACGATCCTCAAGCTCACGCCGGCTCTCCTACTGCATCGTCATTTCTATGCTGCCTACTTGCAGGCAGCATAGGCGCCTCAAGCGGCCGATCCCGGTCGGGGCGACCCACGCTCCGAGCGAAATATTACTCGTCAGTACACCTAGTTCATTCCCGCTAAGCAAGCGCTTTGAACTGTGACCTTCGCAACGCAGCGTAACCGGAACTCGACGGTCCCGCAGCCCGGGGAGGCGCCCGGCTCAGTCACCCAGGCGACGGAAACGTCCCTGGTGGTAGAGGAGCGGCCGACCGCTGCCCGTGGGGTCGCCGTGCACGACCTCCGCGATCACGATCCGATGGTCACCGGCGGGCACCCGCGCGACGATCCGGCCCACCAGCCAGGCGATCACACCGTCGAGCACGGGGACACCTTGAGGCCCCTCGCGCCACCGGGTGGGCACCGCGAAGCGGTCGGCTCCGCTGCGGGCGAAGGTCGCGGCCAGCTCTTGCTGGTGCTCCCCCAGTATGTGGATGCCGACATGGTCGGTGGCGGCGATCGCCGGCCAGCTGGAGGAGCCGGTGCCGACCCCGAAGGACAGCAGTGGCGGCTCGGCTGAGACGGAGCTGAGCGACGTCGCGGTGAAGCCCACCGGACCCGCGGCACCCTGCGCGGTGATCACGGCGACCCCCGCCGCATGCCGCCGGAAGACCGAGCGCAGGAGGTCGGTCGTGGCGAGAAGGTCCGAAGGCATGGGGTCAGGCTGACGATAAATGGTACGCGCAGTCAAGTTCGTTCCGTGATGTGGGAGATGACTCACCGGCCGCGTCACCTCGCTCACACCGCCTCCCCCAGCGCGGCGATCACATCGGCCTTGCGCGGCTGTCCGGTGGCCCGCCGCACCACCCGGCCGCCGGCGTCGAGGACCAGCACCGTCGGGGTCTTGAGGATGTCCAGCCGGCGCACGAGGTCCAGGTGGGCCTCGGCGTCGATCTCGACGTGAGCCACACCGGGGACCATGCCGGCGACCTCGCCGAGCACGCGCCGGGTCGCCCGGCAGGGCGCGCAGAACGCACTGGAGAACTGAACGAGCGTGGCCCGCTCACCGAGTTCCGTGCCCAGCTCCGCCGCATCGAGCCGCTTGCCGTCGTCCCGCCCGCGCACCCGCACTCTCCCGCTCCGCCGCCGTTGCAGCACTCCGTAGGCGCTCGCCGCCGCGAGCACCACCACGCACACCACCAGTCCGGTCATCACTCCGTGCAAGCGTTCACGAGACCGCAAAGATTCCCGGCCGCGCAACGGGGCCATGTTGCGGAATGCTTGCTTCCATGGACATCGACGCAAGAGGGCCACGATTCGGCGCCACCGTGACGACCGTCGTCCTGGCGGCCGTTCTGGTCACGGGCAGCGCGTGGCTGCTGGCCTGGCAGACGCTGGCGTTCCTGCTGGGCGCCGCGGGCGGGGTGAGCCGGTCACCGTACGGCCTGCTGTTCAGCAAGGCCGTACGGCCGCGGCTCGGGCCGCCGACCGAGTTCGAGGCGCCCGAACCGCCCCGTTTCGCCCAGGCGGTGGGTCTGCTTTTCGCCGGACTCGGCCTCGTCGGCCTCACGCTGGGGCCGGCCTGGCTGGGACTCGCGGCGACCGGCGCCGCGCTCGCGGCCGCCTTCCTGAACGCGGCGTTCGGGTACTGCCTGGGCTGCGAGTTGTACCTGCTCGTGCGGCGAGTGGCGGTACGCGCGGAGTAATGGAGCCGTAAAAGCCCGAGGTGGGATCCGGGTGATGACGTGACGAGAATCTCCTCACGCGCGGGCACGAGGACTGGCTACCCGGCCGTTCTTCGGGCACGATCTGCGACAAGCCGTAAACCTACGGCTGCGTAACTTCGTCGCTGGGAATCCCTTCCCAGGCAGAGCAGGAAGGGTCCGACCCGCCCATGGCAGAGCTCGTCTACCGTCCCGTCGTCGGTTTCGCCCGCACGCTGTTCAAGGTGTGGGACCTCAAGATCGACTGTCAGGGTTCGGAGAACATCCCGCGCTCGGGCGGCGCCGTGCTGGTGAGCAATCACATCAGCTACCTGGACTTCGTCTTCGACGGCCTGGCCGCGCTGCCGCAGAAACGTCTCGTGCGGTTCATGGCGAAGGAGTCCGTCTTCCGGCACAAGATCTCCGGCCCGCTGATGCGCGGTATGAAGCACATCCCGGTGGACCGCAAGCAGGGCGAGGCGGCCTACGCGCACGCCCTGGACTCGCTGCGGTCGGGTGAGATCGTCGGGGTCTTCCCGGAAGCGACGATCTCGCAGTCGTTCACGCTGAAGAGCTTCAAATCGGGTGCCGCGCGCCTGGCACAGGAGGCGGGCGTCCCGCTGATCCCGATGGCCGTGTGGGGCACGCAGCGGCTGTGGACCAAGGGGCACCCGCGCAACTTCAAGCGCAGCCACATCCCCATCACGATCCGCGTCGGCGAGGCGATCGAAGCCTCCCGCGACAAGTACGCGGGCGCCATCACCCGCCAACTGCGCGAGCGTGTCCAGGAACTCCTCGAAGCCGCCCAGCGTGCCTACCCCGTGCGCCCGAAGGGCCCGGACGACACCTGGTGGATGCCGGCCCACCTCGGCGGCACGGCACCGACGCCGGAGCAGGTGAAGGCGGCCGAGGCGCACTGACCCGGCACTGCCTCAGAGCGCGGTGGGGAGCGTCCGCCACAGATGCGGCCGGTCGCGTGCCGCTTTGAGGGTGTCGAGCACGGCCGGGTGCGGTGCGGCGTGCAGCACCGGGCAGTCCGACTCGCCTGACAACGGATCAGGTGTGAAGGCGAGCCGCTCGCCGGCCAGCGAGAACTGCGCGTCCACGCCCGGCTTGTTGCCCCGGGGATCCTGCCGGTGCCACGCACCGTTGAACCGCACCGCCACCAGCCCGTGCACCACGTCCAGCTGCTGGTAGCACAACGCGGTCGGAATGTCCTCGGCCCGCAGCAGCGCGGCCAGTGCGTGGGCCTTGGCGTAGCAGATGCCCGTGCGCTGCTCCAGGACGTCGGAGGCACGCCAGGTGACACGGAGATCGCCGGAGTCCTGTGAGTGCGGGATGGTGTCGCGCACGAACTCGAACGCCACCCGCGCATACTCATACGAGTTCGCCACGCCGTCGGCGAGTCTGGCAGCCGTCTCGCGTACCAGCGCATGGTGATGGTCGATGGCCTCGTCAGCGACCAAATAGGCGGACAGGTCAGGGGTTTCCTGGATCAGCTGCATACAGGAAGAGCGTAGAGAGACGGGTGACCTCCGTCAATCAATTTACCGCTCACCACATATTTATGCATCACCGCGGCGACTGGGAAGAACGGCTGAACACCGCCGCAACCCCGGGCTCGCCCACAACCCTTCCTTCCGGCCACGGGTCTCGTCCTGCGCAGATCTGTGACAAGGGGGAAACGATGAAGGACCCACACCGCCTGCTCGGCGCCGCGCTCGTCTGCTGTGCCCTGGCGGCCACCGGAGCCGGGGCCGGGCCCGCGTACGCCGTGGAGAACCAGCTGTGGATCAGCGCGCCGTACGAGACGGTGCTGCCCGGCGCGGACGGGGACGGCGCCGGACCTGCGCGCACCCTGTCCGTGCAGGTCAGCCGCGACGTCGCCGCGGGCAGGGTGCCGGCCGGGCGGCTGACCGTCGACGTGAGTGAGATCGCCTCGTTCGCCCGGGTGTCATGGCCCGCGAACTGCCGGCCGGAGTCGGAGATCGAGGCGGTCTGCGACTTCCCGGAGATGCCCGCCGGGACGGAGAGCGTCCCGGCCGCCGAGTTCGAGCTGCGCGCGCTGCAGGGAGCGGACGTCAGCGCCTCGGGGTACGTGCGCTATGCGGCCGTCGCCGGAGGGCTGACGTCCCACCCGGGAGAGACCCGGGTCGGTGTGGGCAACGGGCCGGACCTCGGGCTCAGCCGGGCCGAGGACCAGCGGGGGCTCACGCCGGGCACGCGGACCGGTGTGCGGGCGACGCTGTCCAACAGCGGCAACCGCACCGCGGAACGCACCCTGGTGACGCTCTACGCCTCGTACGGGCTGCGCCTCAGGGAGCGGCACGCGAACTGCGAGTACCGGGAGCACGACACCGGTACGTCCGCCCTCTGCGTAGTGGACGAGCCGGTGGCGCCGGGACAGCGGTACGCACTGAGCACCGGCCTCGACGTCGGACGGGAGGCGCTGTACGAACGGTTCGACCACTCCGTGCAGCCGTATTCGGACGAGGCGCTGGAGGAGGCCCGCGGCGACTGGACGTGGACCCGGGGGACGGGCGCCGAGCTGGACCTGCGCCCCGTGGCCGCCGCCAGGGTCGCGGCCGCCGAGCCCGATCTCGACCCGCAGGACAACTACGGGACCGTCATCCTCGACGCCAGGAACACCGCCGACCTGAAGCTCACCGGCAGCCGGGTGAGCGGGGCCGCCGGTGACACGGTGACCGCTCGGGTCACCGTGCACAACCGCGGTCCGGCCTGGGTGGCGTCGCTGGGTGCCGGAGCGGCCGTGGCCACGGTGAGGTTCCGGGCGCCGCAGGGCACGACGGTCCTCGATCTGCCGGAAGAGGAGTGCTGGCAGCAGCCGGAGGACTCCGGCCCCACCGTCTTCTGCAAGACGCCGATTTACCTGCACGACAAGGCGTCGTACACCTTCGGGATCCCGTTGCGGATCGACCGGGTGGTGCGCGGTGCGCGCACCACCGTCGAGACGCTCAACGACGACCCCGAGCTGTCCATCAGGAAGTTCGACCCGAACCTGCGCAACAACAGGACGGAGATCGTCGTCAATCGGTGAACAGCGCTCCAGGGCAGTACGCCTAGCGGGCCATCTCCTCCTTGAGCGCCGCCACGAAGGCGTCCACGTCCTCCTCGGTCGTGTCGAAGGCGCACATCCACCGGACGTCGCCCGCCGCCTCGTCCCAGAAGTAGAAGCGGAACCGCTTCTGCAGACGCTCGGTCACGTCGTGCGGCAGACGGGCGAACACCGCGTTGGCCTGCACGGGGTAGAGGATCTCCACCCCGTGCACGGCCCGCACGCCCTCGGCGAGGCGCTGGGCCATCTCGTTGGCGTGCCGGGCGTTGCGCAGCCACAGGTCGCGGGCGAGCAGCGCCTCGAACTGCACCGACACGAAGCGCATCTTGGAGGCGAGCTGCATGGACAGCTTGCGCAGGTGCTTCATGTGCCGCACGGCGTCCTGGTTGATCACCACAACCGCCTCGCCGAACAGGGCGCCGTTCTTGGTGCCGCCCAGGGAGAGGATGTCGACGCCGGCCGCGTTGGTGAGCGTCCGCATCGGGACGTTCAGGGTGGCGGCGGCGTTGGCCAGCCGGGAGCCGTCGAGGTGCACCTTCATGCCGTGCGCGTGCGCGTGCTCGCACAGGGTGCGTATCTCGTCCTGTGTGTAGACCGTGCCGAGCTCGGTGGCCTGGGCGAAGGAGACGACCTGCGGCATGGCGCGGTGCTCGTCGTCCCAGCCGTACGCCTGCCGGTCGATCAGCTCGGGCGTCAGCTTGCCGTCGGGGGTGGGCACGGTGAGCAGTTTCAGACCGCCGACCCGCTCGGGCGCCCCGCACTCGTCCACGTTGATGTGCGCGCTCTCGGCGCAGATCACCGCGCCCCAGCGGTCGGTGATCGCCTGGAGGGCGACGACGTTGGCACCGGTGCCGTTGAACACCGGGAACGCCTCGGCCGTGGGGCCGAAGTGGCTGCGGACGAGGTCCTGGAGGTGGTCGGTGTACGCGTCCTCCCCGTACGAGACCTGGTGCCCGCCGTTGGCCAGGGCCAGCGCGGCGAGTACCTCCGGGTGGGCCCCGGCGTAGTTGTCGCTGGCGAATCCGCGGACTTCGGGGTCGTGATGGCGACGGGCGTCGGTCTTCGGCGGGTTCACGGCTTCTCGGTGAGCCACAGACGTTTTCCGTTCACTTCGGCGGCGGATTTGTCCCAGACCTCGGTGATGGCCTCGGCCAGGTCCTTGACATCGGTGAAGCCCGCGAACTTCGCGTTGGGGCGGTCGGCGCGCATCGCGTCGTGCACCAGTGCCTTCACCACCAGGATCGCAGCGGCGGACGTCGGGCCCTCGGCGCCCCCGGCCTTGCGGAAGGCGTCGGCCAGGGCGAGCGTCCACGCCTCGGCGGCTGCCTTGGCGGCGGCGTACGAGGCGTTGCCGGCCGTCGGCTTCGAGGCGCCGGCGGCGCTGATCAGCACGTAGCGCCCGCGGTCGCTGCGCTGGAGGCCCTCGTAGAAGGCCAGCGAGGTGTGCTGCACGGTGCGGATGAGCAGCAGCTCCAGGAAGTCCCAGTCGTCGAGGCTCGTCTTGATGAAGGTCTCGCTGCCGCGCCAGCCGCCGACGAGGTGGACCAGGCCGTCGACGCGGCCGAACTCCTTCTCGATGTGAGCGGCCCAGTCACGGGTCGACTGAAGGTCCAGCAGATCGACCGGTTCGCCGGTGACGGTCGCGCCGCCCGAGGCGTACCGGGCCGCGTCGACGGCCTCCGCGAGCCGCTCGGGGTCGTTGTCGGCGGCGGCGACCGTCGCCCCCGCCTCGGCCAGCCGCAGCAGCGCCGCCCGGCCGGCGGGCCCGCCCGCACCGGCCACCGCGATCACCGCACCGCTGAGAGCTCCGTTCCCCGCCATCTTCTTCGCCTCCTGAGCAGTGTTCTCGGTTCCGCGGAAGACTCCGCCGCTCACGCGGCGATCCGCTCGGCGCCGTCCGCCGTGATGCCCTTGGTCGAGGCGATCACGTTCTTCAGCTTCTTGGACAGTGCCTCATAGAACATGCTCAGCGGAAACTCGTCCGGAAGCACGTCATCGACGAGTTTCCGGGGCGGCTGTGTCAGGTCCAGGGCGTCGGGGCCCTTGGCCCACTTGGAGCCCGGGTGCGGGGCGAGGTAGGTGGAGACGAGTTCGTAGCCGGCGAACCAGTGGACCAGCTTGGGGCGGTCGATGCCGTCGCGGTACAGCTGCTCGATCTCCGCGCAGAGCTGGTTGGTGATCTGCGGAGCGCGCTCCCAGTCGATGGTCAGCTTGTTGTCGGTCCAGCGGACGACGTCGTGCTTGTGCAGGTAGGCGAAGAGGAGCTGGCCGCCGAGGCCGTCGTAGTTGCGCACGCGCTCGCCGGTGACCGGGAAGCGGAACATGCGGTCGAAGAGGACCGCGACCTGCACGTCACGGGCCTGCGGGACGCCGTCGGCGGCAAGCTTCACGGCCTCCCTGAAGGCGGTGAGGTCACAGCGCAGCTCCTCCAGGCCGTACATCCAGAACGGCTGGCGCTGCTTGATCATGAACGGGTCGAAGGGGAGGTCACCGTGGCTGTGGGTGCGGTCGTGGACCATGTCCCACAGCACGAACGCCTCCTCGCAGCGCTTCTGGTCGTGGACCATCGCGGCGACGTCCTCGGGCAGCTCCAGGCCGAGGATGTCGACGGCGGCCTCGGTCACGCGGCGGAAGCGCGCGGCCTCGCGGTCGCAGAAGATGCCGCCCCAGCTGAACCGCGCAGGGGCCTCGCGCACGGCGATGGTCTCGGGGAAGAGGACGGCCGAGTTGGTGTCGTAGCCGGCCGTGAAGTCCTCGAACTTGATGCCGCAGAACAGAGGGTTGTCATAACGGGTGCGCTCGAGTTCGGCCAGCCACTGCGGCCAGACCATGCGCAGCACGACCGCTTCCAGGTTGCGGTCCGGGTTGCCGTTCTGCGTGTACATCGGGAAGACGACCAGGTGCTGGAGGCCGTCCGCGCGGTGCGCGGCGGGCTGGAAGGCCAGCAGCGAGTCGAGGAAGTCGGGCACCTGGAAGCCGCTGTCGGCCCACCGTCCGAGGTCCTTGACCAGGGCCTCGTGGTAGGCGCGGTCGTGCGGGAGCAGCGCCGAGAGCTCCAGGACCGCGTCGGCGGCCCGGCGGACGGCGAGCTCGGCTTCGGCGGGGTCGGGCGCGTCCTCGGCGTCGAAGTCGATCGACCCGTCCTTGGACTGCCATGGCCTGATCCGCTCCACGGCATCCTTGAGCACGGGCCATGCCGGGTGCTCCACCACCCTGGCCACGGGAGGAACCTGGCCCTCCGAACCCACCTGCACAAGAATTTCCGTCATGTCCCACCTTCCACGGGAGAATCTCGCGTGCCCTGACGGTATACACACGAGGTTCCTCCCAGCAAGGGAAACCTCAGGAAATTATCCTGCCTCACCCGGAGCTTCACCGCACTTTTTACTGTCCGTCATGCTTCTGCCCGGATGCGCGCCGACCATGCCCTCACCCTCTGCACAGGGCGCGCGCAGGCGATACGGTCCAGGTGGGCCGTCAGGCCCCCAGTGCCGCCTGTCGACGGAAGAGAGTCGCGTCTTGAACTTCCTCACCATCGGTCACCGCGGAGTCATGGGTGTGGAGCCCGAGAACACCCTCCGGTCCTTCGTCGCCGCGCAGGAGGCCGGCCTCGACGCCATCGAACTCGACCTGCACCTGAGCAAGGACGGCGCGCTCGTCGTCATGCACGACACGGAGGTGGACCGCACGACCGACGGCACCGGGCCGATCGCCGAGAAGACCCTCGCGGAGCTGCGGGCCCTGGACGCGGGCCGGGGCGAGCGGGTGCCGGTCTTCGAGGAGGTCCTCGACGCTGTTCAGTCACCCCTGCAGGCGGAGATCAAGGACGCGCAGGCGGCGCGGGCCCTGGCCGAGGTCATGAACCGGCGCGGGCTGGCCGACCGGGTGGAGGTGTCCTCGTTCCACGACGAGGCGATCGCCGAGATCAAGCCACTGGTGCCGGGGGTGCGCACGGCGCTGATCGCCAGTCGCTACGGCACCGACATCGTGGACCGCGCCGTCGCGGTCGGCGCCGAGACCGTCTGCCTGAACATCCGCCGGCTCACCCTGGAGATCGTGGAGCGCGCCCGCAAGGCCGACCTGCGGATCATCGGCTGGGTGGTGAACACGCAGGACCATCTGCGGCTCGTCCGGGCGTTCGGTCTGGACGGCGCGACCACCGACCACCCGGACATCAAGCGCACGGGCCGTTTCACGGCCTAGCGATCACGCGAGCTCCTTGACCAGCAGTTCGAACTTCAGGTCGTCGCGCTGCGGGATGCCGAAGCGGTCGTCGCCGTACGGGAACGGAGTCATGCGTCCCGTACGGCGGTAGCCGCGCCGCTCGTACCAGGCGATCAGGTCGTCGCGTACGGAGATCACGGTCATGTGCATCTCCGTCACGCCCCAGGTCTCGCGGGCCTGCCGCTCCGCCTCCGCGATGATCACCTTGCCGAGCCCCGCGCCCTGCAGCCGCGGGCTGACCGCGAACATCCCGAAGTAGGCGTGGTCACCCCGGTGCTCGAGCTGGCAGCACGCGACGATCCGCCCCTCCCGCTCCACGATCAGCAGCCTGCTCTCGGGCGACTTGATGACGGCCAGCACGCCCTCCGGGTCGGTCCGCTGTCCCTGGAGAATGTCCGCCTCGGTGGTCCACCCGGCCCGGCTGGCGTCACCCCGGTACGCCGACTCGATCAGCACGACAAGCTCCTCGACGTCGGCGTCGGCGGCGTCGCGGAAGGTCAGTCCGGTGGCGGTGGTGTCCATGGGCGTACGTCTCCGTCTTCTGGCACGGCTCGGGCAGGGACGAGAGTAGCGCCACCACTAGGCTCCGGTGCATGGTGCATGTACTCAGCAGCCGGATCCTCCTCCGCCCCACCGACCCCGAGCGGTCCCGGGCCTTCTACGGCGGCCAACTCGGCCTCGCCGTCTACCGCGAGTTCGGCACGGGACCGGAACGCGGCACCGTCTACTTCCTCGGCGGCGGCTTCCTCGAGGTCTCCGGGCGGTCCGAGACTCCCCCGGCGCCGGCCACACGGCTGTGGCTCCAGGTCGACGACGTGACGGCGGCGCAGGACGAGCTGCTCGCGAAGGGGGTGGAGATCGTACGGCCGCCGGTGAAGGAACCTTGGGGGCTGGTCGAGATGTGGATCGCGGATCCGGACGGAACGCCGATCGTGCTGGTGGAGGTCCCGGCGGACCACCCGATGCGCTACCGGCCGGGCATCTGAGTCACCCGGGTCGGTGCTCCCAGCCCCGGTCGGTTCGGGTCAGTTCCCGGAAGCCCGCGCCCGTCAGGAGATCCAGCTCGGTGCCGTCGGCCGGGGACGCGTAGGCGGCGAGCCGGTCGACACCGCACAGGCGCAGCCAGTCGGCGGCCTGGGCGAGCAGCCAGTGCTCGAGGCCCGTGCCGTTCCGGCCGGGGTCGACATGCAGGTTGCCGACGTCGGCCAGGCCGGCGGCGCGAGCGTGGCGTTCCGGCCGGGCCAGGGCCGTGTCGATCTCGACGAAGCCGAGAGGGTGCCCGTCGGCGCGGGCCGTGAAGCGGGTGCCGCACTCCCCCAGCGTGCGTTCGACCGTCACGCCCGGCCGGGGGTCCGGCTCCGGCAGGTCCGCCACCCGGGTGAGCAGGATGACCTCGGTGTCCCCGACGTGCCGGAAGCCCGCTCGCTCGTAGACGGCCCGGATGTGCGGCCAGTTGCGGGGCAGGCCGTACACGAGGGGCGCGGGCAGCGCGCCGTCGGCGTACCTCACGCGGACGTCCCAGCGGGCGAACTGTGCCAGGCACGCCCGCATCAGCAGGTCCGCGGCCCGGTCGGCGTCCGGCCAGAAGGATGCCGCCGGACGGCACACGAACCACTCGATCCCGGCGGCGTCCCGGTAGGCCTCGCCGACCTCGGCGCCGGCTCGGTAGCGCAGCAGGTGCGCCGCGGCGACGACGTGGTCGCGCTGCTCCGCGACGAGCGTCGTGCGCTCGGCCACCCAGGGGTCGGTGATGAACTCGCCGGGCTGCCGCTCCAGGTCGCTGAGGACGGTGTTCACGGAGACGGAGACGCCGGGGACGACGGCCGCCACGTGCAGGTTGACCAGGTCGGTGAGCTGGTCGCGGTCGACTCGGCGGAAGGGCCGCACCTCGAGCGCGGGCATGGGAAACCTCCGGGCAGGGTGAAGGAGCCGGTGGCCGCCACTCGGTGCGGTACGGGCCGAGAGTACGTCGCGGCCGGAGCCGCACACCAGTGGGTTTGCCCGGATGGCAGAAGGAACGGGCCGCGGCTTAGCGTGCTGGGGTAGCTCATGCCTCGGGGCTGTCCCTGCGGAAGGAACGCCATGAAGCTCGACGCACCGGTGACCGGCGGGCCCTGCTGGACCGAGCTGGGGACCACGGATCTGGAGGCGGCCAAGCGGTTCTACACCAGGCTGTTCGGCTGGCGGCCCGAGACCGATCAGCGTCAGGAGGCGGGCGGCTACACCGTCGCGCACCTCGGGGAGGCGGCCGTGGCCGCGCTCGCCCCGCTGTACCAGCCGTCGCAGCCGGTCGGGTGGAACGTGTCGTTCGCTGTGACGGACGCGGACGCCGGCGTTCGTGCGGTGACCGAGGCGGGCGGGACGGTGCTGCTCGGCCCGATGGACGTGTTCGACGTGGGCCGGTTCGCGGTGGCCGCGGACCCGACCGGTGCGGTGTTCCAGCTGTGGCAGGCGGGGACGTTCCCGGGCGCCGGACTGTTCAACGCGCCCGGCGCACTGGGCTGGGTGGAGCTGTACACCCGGGATCCGGAGCAGGCCGTGGCCTTCTACACGCGGGTGTTCGGCTGGACCGTCGCCCCGTCGGAGCGCTACACCCAGTGGGGCGTCGGAGGCGCGGACTTCGGCGGCATGGTGACGATGGACGACAAGTTCCCGCCCGAGGTGCCGGCTCATTGGCTGCCGTACTTCGCCGTGGCGGACGTGGACGCCACCACCGCCGTCGTCCAGGAGTTCGGCGACGTCCTGATGGTGCCCACCTCGGTGCCCGACGGGCCGCGTATCGCGGTGCTGCGGGATCCACAGGGGGCGATGTTCGGCGTGTACCGGGCGGGCGAGGAGGGCTGAGCGCCCTCCGCCCGCGCGGGCGGAGGGCCGGGGCGGCCCGGTTCAGACCCGCAGCCCGCCCAGGCGGCCCTCCAGCTGGCCGAGCAAGGCCCCCAGCAGGGCGGCGAGTTCGCCCTGGTCGGGGGCGTCCATACCGGACAGCGCGGCGGCCTCGTAGGCGAGCTGGGCGGGCAGGATGGCGTCGACGAGGTCACGTCCGGCGTCCGTGAGGCGGAGGTGGGCGACTCGGCGGTCGCGGCTGTCGCCACGGCGTTCGACCAGACCGCGTTCGGTCAGCTGTTTGACGCGCTTGGTGACGGCGGCTCCCGAGGAGAAGGTCTCCCGGGCCAGCTCCCCCGGCGTCAGTTCGTGTCCGGTGCGGCGCAGCGCACCGAGCAGATCGAACTCGGGGCGGCTGAGACCGGCCCGGCGCAGTGGGGCGTCCTCGGCCTGCTGAAGCAGGGCCGCACAGCGGTTGATCCGCCCGATGATCTCCATGGGCCCGGTGTCGAGCCCGGGGTGAACGGTCCGCCACTGCCCGACGACGGAGGCGACGGTGTCGCCCCGCCGGACGCCGGCCGGTCCGTCCCCGCCGGAGAGGGGCTCACCGGCCGGATCGCGGCCGGTCTCGAAGGTCCGGTCGTCCCGGCCTTCGCCGGCCGCGGAGGCACCGCCAGCCGGATCCCCACCAGCCGCGAAGACCTCACCGTCCCGACCCTCACCGGTCACGGAGGCACCACCGGCCGGGTCCCCACCAGCCGAAGGCGCAGCACCGGCCGAAGGCCTTTCGTCGGCCTCCCGGCCGCCGTCGAGGTCGCCTCCCGCCGCTTGTGCCGCGTCCGCCCGGCCGTCCGTCACCCGCTCTCCTCCGGCCGGGGAGAGCGGGCCGGTCCCCGGTGCGGTCCCGGCCACCGGATCCGGGCCGGTCCCCGGTGCTCCCCCTGTGGGCGATGGTCCATCCGTCGCCGTCATGGCCGTACGTCCTCCGTCTCGTTCTCCGTGCCCGTGCCCCGGTCCGGGAGCAGCCCCTGGCGTCGTACCGTCGCGGCGAGCGTACGGTGTCCGGACTGCTCGGTGAGCACGACCCGCTCCTGGGGAAGGGCGCGCTGCCACCATTCACCGGCCGCGGCGTCGGCGGTGGCCCGCAGGTCGACCAGGGCGACGGCGAGACCGCGACGGGCGGCGTCCAGGGCGGCGGGATCGGCGTCCGGCTCGGCCAGGAGGCGGGCGGTTCGCTCGCGGGCCCGGTCGGCGGTGGTCAGGGCGTGTTCGACCCGGTCGCCCGCGCGCCGGTTGGTGACGGCCACGGCCGCGGCGAAGCCGACGAGGACGCCGACGACGGTGTCCACGACCCGCTCCGTCACCAGCTCGCCCGGCTTCTGCTGTCCGGCGAACTCGGTGATGAGCAGGGCCATCGGGGTGACGCAGACGCTGCCGAGCCAGTAGTTGCGGCTGATCAGCAGCTCCGCGCCGAAGCTGAACGCGAGGCAGCACAGCACGAGGGCCGTCGGGCCCAGGTGCGCGAGCGGCACGACGGCCGCGAAGACGAGCACCCCGACGACGTTGCCCACGACGCGCTGCACGGCCCGGCTCCAGGTCAGCGCGATGTTTGCCTGGTACAGCGAGGCGGCGGTGACCAGCGCCCAGTAGGGACGTCCGATGCCGAGCGCGAGGGAGGCGTAACCGGCGAGCGCGCAGCCGAGCGCGGTACGCGTGGCGAGGGGGGCCAGCGGGCCCAGGCGTGTCCAGAGGGACCTGGCCGCGTCCACGCCGAGGAGCTCGTCGGCGGCCGCCCGGGGCAGACCGGCCTGCGGGACGGGCCCGGTGCCGCGCAGGGAGTGCGCCCAGGCGCGGAGCCGGCCGGCGTCGGCCTCGGTCGGTGCGGCGAGGGCGACCTCGGCCCGGACCACGAGCCGTTCCAGGCCACGCCGGGTCCGGGAGCGGGCGTCGGTGGCGAGCAGCGTCTGCCAGGCCGCGTGCACGGCGGCGTAGCCCGCGGCGGGCGTGCCATTGGCTTCCTTGCCGCCCGCGACGTCCAGGCAGCTGCCCGCCGCGCCGGGCACCTGGATCGCCACAGGACTGTCGCCGATCCAC